>DAOWGJ010000229.1 GCA_030637505.1 Holophagae bacterium | reverse complement strand
GTTCAGGTTGGCTGCAAAATGCGTCAAATCGAGACTGACCGCGGGCCCTGAAGGACCCGCCTACAGATCCCAAGTCATTATGGTTCAGAGAGTTCAGTGTAGGCGCGTCCTTCAGGGCGTGCGGATGTGCAACTCCCAACCGCCACTCGATACCGACAACCTGATTCCAGGGGATAGGTATGGGTCGGGTTAGATCTCATCCCGGGTTCGCCGGGTCAGTACCCCAGCAGTCGAACGCCGGGACCCTCCCTCAGGCCGATTCCGCCCTCCCCTTCCCATGCAAGCGGTCGGTTGAGCAGCAGTCGGGGGGACCGCCGCCCCGAGGCGTCGAGACCTGAGATCATCAACTTCGAACCTTGGGTCGCCACGCGATAGTCCCGACCCCAGGGATCTGAGAATCCGGCCGGGAGGCCGGCCGATTTCTGGATCAGGTCGTCGATGTTTTCCGGATAGAAACCGACGAGGAAAAACTGCGATTCTGCCGCGCGGCTCAAATGGTTGATTCGATGCGATGAGACTCCCTCGAGAACGCAACCGTCCCAGACTCTGGACATCAATCCAAAACCTGGATTGGCCGGATTGCGAGGCATCACCGAGAGTGAAAAGCCCAGAAGAACCAAGAACGGGACAGCCAACCAGGGTACGATCCCGAAGCCCAATGACCTCTTCTCAACCACTGGCGTCATCATCCGGCTGAGAGACCTCGCCACCTCTTCCTGGCTGGCCTCCCGAATAGCGCCCTTATCCAACAGGTCCCCAAGTGCTTTACAGGACTCAAATTCGATAAATGGACTTTCGGCAATCAACTCATTGACGGATGAAAGGCCGTTGACCATATTGTAGACCTCGTACTGCACGGGAAGCAGGCGATCGTCCTGAGGCGCGGGCTCCGGAACGGATTCCTCGGGCGTATCCGTAAAACTGAAACCCAGGCTCTCGAAATCGTCATCGTCCTCGTCACCGATCTCGAACTGCCGATCCGGAGAGACCTTGATGAACACAACCTCACGATCAGGAATCCTCTGATCGATGAAAGGCCATTCATCGGTCATCCGAGCACCCTCCATGATGATCGAATCGGCCGCCATCGGTTTCATCAGGTCACGGTCAAAATCAATGTCTGTTTCTTGGGAAAAATGGTATTCCCCATCACCCCATCTGAAAACCCGATAAATGATCTGGAGAATCTGCTGGCTCAGCGCAAGCCTGACCGCTTCGCCGTCGACCAGGCCGTGATCGATCAGGATCCGGCCGAGCCGCTGAAGGGTTTCCTCCTGGCGTTTGAGAGCTGCCTCAAGCTCGGCCTCAGAGACGACACCACGCTTCAGCAGAATCAACCCGATGCGATCTTCCGGATGCTGGTTCAGGGAGGACGAACCAACGATGCTCCCTTCGAGAAAGGAAATGGTCACGACGTTTCCGGCATCCTTCAGCGTCAAGACCCCAGTCTTACGCTGCAGGGAGATCAGCTGAAGAATGTCTGCGAATGAGAAGTCTCGGAGAGTGCCTTCGAGTGCCATCTTACCGCCGATTCCACGCGGTCACCGCCGCGACGCCCCATCCGACCACACCTGCGAGGGCCAGACCCAGCTGAAGACCCATTATCGGCAGAGCCGGCTCAATCGTTCGCAGAAAAAGCGGCACCCAAACTCCGGCCCCGACCAGCATCAGCCAGACTAAGAAGGTCAAGAAAACCCCTGACGCGATTCCCCCGGAGACGATCTGCCGCCCCCCGGGAACGGCGACACCGATGCCCCTGACCACTAAACCACTGATCAGTTCCCACCGCCGGACCTGAGCCACTTTTACAGTCTGCTGTTCGATCGAAACGGCATTTCGTTTCAAGAAAACGGAAACGCACTGTTCGCAATACGCGCTTTTGTCCTCGGGTCTGAAAACCTTCCCACACTTGCCGCACTCTCGAGCCGGACCGTACCACCGCCTTCGGGCCGCCAACATCCCAAACCCAACGACAATCCCGACGAGAGAAGCCAGAGACAGAGGCGGAAGCGTCACTCCATCAAGAATGCCTCGTCCCTGAATACTGCTGTCCAACGCGAACTGGGCGGTGGCTGAAGCTTGGCCCACGAGACTCTCAACGATCCCCGACCCGATTCGGGGAAAGAGAACTCTCTCTTCTTGGCCCGAAACTCCGAGCCTCTCGAGAGGACCCTTGGCGAGTTCCCGCGCACGACGCCTCTCGGCATCACCCTCGTCGAAACGCCGGGTCAGATCCAAAGCGATCGCCAGATTGTAGTGACCCAGTGCGCCGGACGGGTCAATATCGACCGCTTCACTGAGCAATTCCAGGGCCCGCCATGGATCCCGATCTTCCAACGCGTAAGCACCAAGGAAAAGTCGAGGCAAGACTGAATTCGGCGATACCAACATCGCTTTCTCGAACTCCAGCCGGCCCAGCTCTCTATCACCGTGCAATCGCAGCAACTCGCCGGCTACGATGTGGTAGGTGCCGGATCCTTCGAATTCCATCTCCAACTCGATGAACTCCCGGAGGGTGACGAAATCAGCCTTACGCTCGGACAGCACGTCGATCACTCGCTCTTGGAGTTGCGTCGGCACGAGACACGTACGTTGCCAAAGTTCAAGGAGGGGCACCGTGACGACGATGACGCTCAGTAAGACCACGGCGGCAACTCTCTGAAGGGGCATCATATAGACCCAAATCAGGGCAAACAGATAACCCACGATCCAAATCGGTCCCAGACCGGCATACAGCGGCAACGTCACGACGACCGCCGCGAAGATCAAGGCGTTGATCCGACTGAACAACCGGAGCCCGAGAAGATAGGCATCCGCTGTAATCAACCGGAAAAAGACTACAACCTGAACCACGATCGCCGCCGCCACCGAGAGGCCCAGAGTCAACAAGACCCATGGAATACCGGAACTGATCACCGCTCGCCGCACAGACGGGAGTCGCATCATATTGACGGCCCCGTTTGCGAACTCGCCCAACCCTTTGACGCGGTACCCGTTCTCCCAGGCCCGTCCACCCATCATGAAACGGGGCGCCGGAAGCAAAGGGTCCAGTCTCTTCGCCGTTTCGAGGAGAAGGTTTCCGACAGGGCCGGGGCGATCAATGGATGCCTCCGTCAAGGCCTCGGCAAAGGGAGTGACTCGCTTGAGACCAAGCTCCTTCTTGGCCACCAAAAGCCGCTGAAGCCCTACTTCGAGTCTCTCTTCCTGGTCGGTGGCCAGGGCATTTTGAACCACTCCCCACGCATCAAACAGCGGGTTGGCGTCCGCGGACTGGAACGAGGCCACCAGGATCATGATGATGGCGCACAGAACTCCCAACCGCCCAATCCGGACCCGTTGCCGTCGGCAGAGTCCACCTCCCACATCACGACACCGTGGGTGATACCTGGACACCCCGTCGGCCCGGAGACGGCCCAGTGAACCCACCGGCTTCAAACCCTCAGCTCTCTCCGCGGAAGATGGCCCGTCGCTTTTCAAGAAAAGCTGCCGTGCCCTCCGTCATTTCCGGACTTGAGGCCCCTACGCCGAACAGCATCGCCTCGATGGCACAACCTTCATCGAGCGTGAGGCCGAGACCCCGACTGACAGCGTCGATACAGTGGGCCACTGCAAGAGGCCCATTGCGGAGGATCGGTTTCAGGAACTCCTCGACAACTCCCTCCAACTCTTCAGGAGCACACACACGATTGACTAGGCCGATGCGCTCCGCCTCCTCCGCCGACACGTTGCGCCCGCTCAAGAGCATTTCCAATGCGCGCCCCCGCCCTACCAGACGAGGCAGCCGTTGGGTGCCGCCGTAGCCCGGGATCAACCCCAGCTTGACTTCCGGCTGTCCAAAAACTGCAGCCGTCGTGGCAATCCGGAAATGGCATGCCATCGCAAGTTCACAACCGCCCCCGAGAGCAAATCCGTTGATAGCGGCGACGACCGGCTTGGTCATCCGTTCGATCCTGGAAAAGACCGCCTGGCCTCGCTCGGCGAACGCTTTGGCCTCAACGGAGTCAAGCGTGTTCAGCTCCTCAATATCGGCACCGGCAACAAACGATCGGTCTCCGGCGCCAGTCACACAAACAGCCCAAATCTCGGAGTCTTCGGCAGCATCGCGTATGGCGCAGTCGATCTCTCCTACCGTCACGATATTCAAAGCGTTGAGTTTCTTGGGACGGTTAATCGTGATCCACAAGACCCGGCCCCGAACATCGAGATTCAGATTTTCGTATTCCATACGTCATCTCCTGTCTGAGTCGGTTCAGTGTATCGCGGTTCACCAAGAGAGGCTAGCCTGCACTGTTGGGCACCTCTTGCAACCTCGCCGGGAAGATTGGGATTAGAAGAAACGCCGCCGGACGATGATGACATCATCGGCCAGAATAGGTGGGTCGTCGGCCCGGCCCTTGCGGATATCCACCATGTCGTGGGTCTCGATTCTTTTTTCGCCACCAACATCCCGGTGAATTTCAACATCCCTCGAAGCGAACTTACTGGAGCCTCCGGCCTGAGACAGGGCCCGCATCAAAGTCAATCCCTTGGAGATCTCGTACTGTCCTGGTTGATTGATCTCCCCCGTGATAAAAAAGGTCTTCTTCGACGAAACGGAGACAATATCCCCAGCCTGGACCTCGATGTCTCTGCCTTCTTCACCGGTTCTGACCTTTTCGGTCGAAAAAACCAGGACTTGGCCCACCGCAATCCGCCGGAGCTCGATCTCGGTACCGGCTCCTGGCGAGAGGCCGCCGGCCTCGGCAATGATCTCGGTCAACATCGTCTTCCCGCTCAAAAAGACCGTCCCGGGGCGACGTACCTCACCGAGGACAACTACCGGCTGAGACCGGTGTTCGCGAACCTCCACGCTCAGCTGAACATCGACGAAAAAATCCAGCTCAAGCATCCGTTCCAGCTCTTTCCCAATGCCGGCCACCGTCCGGCCCACCACCTCAATCTGGCCTATGAGCGGAAACGTGATCACAGAGTTTTCCGAAACCTGGAAGGATCCACAGAGTTCTTGGTGTTGAAAACACGTCACTTCGATGACATCGCCAACGCCGACCAGATACCCCACATCCGGCTCTTGGGGAAGAGCACAAACGGCCACAGCCAGAAACAATACGAAGGAAACAACGGTCCGCATTTTCATGCCTCGGCCTCACTCACCATTTCATACCAACCCATTCTCTTGCGGACCATCAATATCCCAAGATCAGGTCCAGAAGAAAAATATCGTTAACGTATCCGAAAGGATCTCGTGATTCTCGGTCCTCGTGACGGTAAGCGGCACGCACCGATACACTGTCCGTGACCCGAAATCCCACCCCGGCGCTGAGAGTCATCAGGTCGTCAGAACGTTTCTCGCCCGAAATACTGTCGGGAATGTCGTAGCTGTTGGTCTGCAATCGAGCCCTTGCTTGACCGAAGAATCGGCCCCGGTCGAGGTCATACAGCAGACGTCCTCCCGTCGCCGTGTAGTACGAATTAAGATCGTAGTTTGAGGCGAAGGGTCCCCGGAGAAGATCCAACCGCAGCTCGGAATCAGAACCCAAGGCCCAGGTAATGTTGCCGTCGACAACCAGGCCGGAAAAATCCTCAAACCCCGGCACCGCCGAAGCGCTAACCGAGAAATTCGTCTGCCTATACCCGAATCTCACCTGAGTCGAAAGCACATCGTTGAGCTGTCCCCGGAAACCGGCGGTGACGGTGATCGCGGTGTGGTCACGGGATGTTTCGGTCACGTCGTCCGTTGAATAGTCCTCAAAGCCCAGGCTAACGTCCATAACCAGTAAGGGACTGAGTTGATGCAGCCAGCCGGCACGAACTCTCGTCGTACTGTAGTCGAACCACGATTGCGTTCCGGACACCGGCTCGCCTCGCCAGTCGACCTTCGTCGCCGTGACGTTGAGCGAGAGTCCATCCGTGGCACTGAACCAATAGCCGGCATTGATGTCGAAGTTGTGCCTCCTGAACGGCTGGCCGTTGTAGACCAGCTCACCGCCGGGATCGACCTGGCCGACCGAGCTGTCGCCATCGAAAAAACCGTAGTCCACCCCCAGCGTTAAGCCATTGGAAAATGCAAAATCTCCCAAGACGGTAAGGTTATGCTCCCAATTGTTGCGTACAACCGTTTTCTTGAAGTCACGGTACTGGGGGTTATAAGAAATCCGGACAAAGGACTCTCTGATTGGCATCTGAAACATGAACCGCATGCGAGCGACATAAATCTCTTCTTCAACCGGATCGGATGAACTCCGCCACAGATTGCTGTGGTTTTCCCAACCCAATTGCAGTGCCGGGCTGAACAAGAATGGGCCCACCGCAATAGGCTCATTCCCCAGCGACGGCACATTCGTCGATCGGCCGGAAGACGTTGAGAAGCCCTGCGCGCCCGCCACGACAGCGAAGGCCATGAACGCTAAACCGGACAATATCACTGTCTTGAATCGAACTCTCGACACCTCGACCACCGATGCCCCTCCCCCAATTATCGTTCGTATCGTACTCTGGCCATGTGTTTTCCGCAAGGTTTCGGAGGGCCGGAGATGCCCGTCAGAGGGGTCAATGGGTGGAATCGATCCGGCCCGCAGTACACCCTGCACTGGACGAAAAACCCGGCAGCCCTGAGCTGCCGGGTTCTTGAATTTGAGGGGCCTGATTTCGGTCAGCGCTTGACGAGGAACCTGACTCCAAGCACTGCGACTGCAGTAATCAACATCAGAAGAGCCCAGAAACCCAGTGTCGGAATCGCTTCGGCCCGTGCCACGATCTCGATCGGCGTTTCGACAGTTTCGTTATCGCAGGTCACTGTGACAATCGCCGTTCCCTCAACTCCACCGGCCGTAAACAGGGTCGGCACGAGTGCGTCAACGGTCCCTCCGGAAATCGGATTCACGGCGCCCAGAGTTGCTGTGAATGTCATCGGGATGTCATTCGGAACCAATCCGTCACCCGAGGTGTCGACTGCATCGGAATTGATGAGAAGGGCGGCCTCAACTGCTGACGTCGCGAAGACCGGAATCGTCGTCGGGTTCGCTGAGATGGTCAGTGTCAACCAGGGATCGATCAGAGGATCACCATCGGTCGCATCACATCCAGGTTGCCCCGGACCTTCGTTGCATCCGTACCAGTTGTTCAATGCATTGAGGGGGGAAGGGGCATTGACGCCGACACCAAACTCATTGGTAATCAGGCGATTGAAGTGCACCTCCGCAGTCGGACCTTGGCCGTCGCCGCGACCGATCTGAACCCCAAAAGTGCAGTCCATGACCGTGTTGCTCAGCACATCGGCAGTTGTTCCGTCAGCAAAAGTCGTGTTCACATTCACTCCCGACGACTCCGAAGCGTCAACCGAGGCAACACCGCGACATGCTTCGAAGTAGTTGTCGCGAACCAGGGCGTATGCACCGGCCCCTACTTCGACGCTGTAGTCGAGCCAATCGCCGGCGCCCTTACCTGTGAACGTGCAGCGCTGCATCAGGCCGTTCGTCACACCGGTGCCGAAGAAAAGAACTCCGACACGGCCTATTTGAGTGAACTGACAGTCCACAACCTCGCCGGCTCCGACCAAGGCGACTGCAGTGCCGGCGTAATCGGATGACGGGTTGTATTGGATATCGGAAAAGCTGCACCGCGCGAAGTCGGCACTGCCCTTAACCCTGAAGGCCTGCCAGATCAGACGACCGCCGCCATCGAAATGAAGATCCTGAACGGTTACGGATACACCTGTTTCGACCAGGAACCAGCCACGATTATCGCCGGCCGACCCGGTATCCGCATCCGCAACAAATTCCTCGCTACCCGTCTGCCCCTGAATCGTCACGCTCTTGGTGATCGACACCTGGCCTTCGGGAAGAGACGCAACCTCCAGTTGGAGAACATGCCCGTTCATCGTGTCGACATCGTCGATCGCCGACTGGAGGTCTGGGAACAGCTCGCCCGTATTCAGGTTATGGATCGAATCGGGAATACCCAGACTCAGCCCCCTGTCCGCACCAAAAGGAGCGTCGGACGGGTCACCAAAATCCGTTGCGGTAACTTTGGCATCCGCGACTGTACCTGACAGGAAAAGGCTCAGGACGAAGGTGCACGAAACGGCGACGGCCTTGGCGGTCGGCCTCCAAACACTAACCTTGAACATGAGCGAAACCTCCATTTCTCATCTTGGGGAAATCATAACATACAATCAGGGCCACGGTAGCAGGGAGGCTTCACGACAGGACTCTTCGTGACCTAACCTGCCCTTCCCATTAGATTTTCAAAGTTCCAGCAAACTGATGATATCACCAAAAAAAAGAGGGTGGTCAATCGAACTTACGGACCTTGTAAAGCTTCGCCTATGCATAATTGAGAAAACCGCTTGATTCAATCGAAGATTCTAAGTCTCAGAAGATATCTTGCTGGAAAACAAGGACTAAGAAAAGCGACGCCGGACGGCGTCGCGTAATCATTGCTCGATGGCGCCCCGCAGAGTTAAAATTCCGACGCGCTGACGATTCGTCGGTCGCCAACACTCAAAACAGAGGATTTCGGAAGCTGCTCTCCATCGCTCAGGTCCCTGCTGACCCTGCCGATTTCAGTCTGATAGGTCTTCAGGAGTTTCTCGAGGTTACCGGCACCGACCGCATCACTGGGGTTGGAGATACCAACCTCGATTCCCATCTGATTCATGATCTGCCCGACCTCGCCCATGGTGACGGTCTTAACGCCATCCCACGATTGAGGAACCAATCCACGAGCCTGCAGCATAAGCATCGCTTCTGCCGGTGTTGGGGACCCATGGTTTACGTCAACCGCCTGAAAGATCTCGACTGCAACGTCGAACTGAGTCATCTCGCTTGCCGAGCCTGAAGGCCCCGCAGCAGACGCCGTTAATGGCAAGGCGACCGCTACGCCAACTGCCAGTACCAGAGCCCCAAGAAAAAACCTTTCGCTCATTCCGACCTCCAACAATCGTCACCATATTAGCCTTCAAGACCGGTCCCTGTCAACAAGGGCACCTTGAGAAGGTCGTTGCACTGTACCCTATTCCCCGGCGTTCCATCTGATTTCATCGATGGCGATGCCGATTCAACAGCCGCGACGGCCCAGGGCCGGCTGGAGACGTTCGAGGCTGTCGAAGGTTGAATCGCTATACTCAGAGCGTGCTGTTACGCTTGGCAAGTTCTCGTCTTTTTGACATCGTCCGAACGATTGGAGATCCATGATAATGCTGCCCCCCCGTTTCTGGTCACGCCCGGCACTCGCCGCCTGTCTTGTCGTCCTTTTCGCCCTGGGATCAGGGTGTTCGCCAACACCTCCCCTGCCGGCAGGCATTTCCAACACAACTCTGGACCTGTCAATCGGCAGCCTAGGGGACGATTGGGTCGTCGGGACCAACCAGGGACTGACCCTGGTGATCGTTCCGGCAGACCCCGAACGTCACGGCACAATTGAATTCGTCGTTGGTCCGGAAGAGGTGGGCGTCAACCTTGTCGCGGCGGTTGAGGCTCACCGAAACGAAATCGAAAATCGTCAGGACGGGGCCTATTCCGGCGCTCAGGAACTGACTGGACCGATGGGGACCGCCTTCTACTCGCGGGGCCGATTTATGGGCGCAGGCGGAGCCGTTGAGGAAACCCGGCTCCTGAGCATTCACCCGAGATCCAGCCGGATTGTCGAGCTGGTCTATCGCTACCCGGCCGGAGATGACTCCTCGATACGAGTCAGCGAGTTGATCGAGTTATTCGCTGAGGTGGAATGAAGAGCTGTCGGCTTTTGGCCAATCGCAAAAACCTGCAAAGCTCGGCCAGGGGTAAACCCTGGCCCTACGGTAGGTATTGTGGGGCCGGGGTTTATCCCCGGCCGCTTGCGACTCGGCGATAGCTGATAGCTGATAGCTATTCTACCCAACGCTCCTCGCGCCGACGGTGGCCAGTATCTGATCGAAGCGGTCGATGAACCCGGCTTTGAAGGGGGCGTGAAAGGGTGAGACCTTCTGCTGCTCGAGTCGCGCCGAGAAACCGCTGCTCTCCGGCATGACCCGATAGGTCAGCGAGGTCGTCCCAATCCAGGAAAAAGTGACAACCAGCGCCCCACCGTCCAGGCGAACCGAAGCTATGTCTTCAAACTGCCGGGACTTGATCTCACGCTGGACTCTGGCGACGAAATCTTCAGGGCTTCCGTCACTGACGGTGAATGCGTTCACTGGTCTTCCCCCATACGAAAAAGCGGCGCGACCATGGTCGCGCCGCTCGATTAAACTCCCGAATCTATTATTTATTCACCCGGGGGATTCTTGAATTCGTGCATGGCGGCGGTGTTGTTGAGCTCGGCCGCCTTATCGACGGTCTTGGAGTGACCATCATCTTTGTGACATCCGTTGCAGGTATCCTGCGAGGGGATGATCAGCCCGTTGGCCGCGGCCTTCTCCCCGTCTTTCATGATACTCATCTTCTTGTAATCAGCACCAGGCCCGTGACAGGATTCACACTGTACGCCCGCCATCGCTTCGTCATTGTTGGTTGCGTGGCACGCCGTGCACGTGGCAGCATCGTAAGCAGGATCCGTCGATCCCTTGGCGGCATCGAGAGCCTTGGCGTGGACCGTCTGCTCCCATGAAGCGAACTGGACCTTGTGGCACATTTTGCACTTGCTCGCACCCACATACGCATGATCCTGAGCGTAAGCCACACCAGCAGTGGCCGCAATCACCATTACCAGCAACACTAGGGACATCTTCTTCATATCACCCTCCTTTTTTTTACGCGCCGACAAGATGCCGCGCTGAGGCAAATGTACCACCGCAGATCCTCAGTTTCAACACTGACATCGCCATGACACAATATGTCCCAACTGAACATTAAAATGAGACTCATCGACTTTGAAAGAATCTACCCACAATTACCCCGTTTTCTCAACCCGAGTCCTTCGGGGTCCGCACCCCATGTCTCACCTACCGGGATGTCTGAACCAGTGGCTACTCGACGCCGGCCTCGACCGGTGGAAAGAGCCAAGCTGTTTCGTCCACCACTGCCCCTTCCGGCTCGTGACACCGGCGACACCGCGCTTCGTAGACCCCGCCCGCGCCAACGAGTACCTGCTGATCAGAGGGAATCAGGCGCTGCGTGTATGCTGCGGAGGCGCCGCACCGGGAACAGATCGCAGTTATCTTCTTGACCTGTTCCGCCAAGGCCAGGAGTTCCGGCATCGGACCGAACGGGACCCCCCGATAATCCATGTCAAGACCGGCGACGATCACCCTCTTCCCTAGATTGGCCAGATGGGAGCAGACCTTCGGCAGACCGTCGTTGAAGAACTGGGCCTCATCAATCCCGACGACATCCGTCCTGGGATCGACCTTGAGAAGGATGTCCTCCGATTTTTCAACGACCTCGCAGGGGATCCTCTGCCTGGAATGAGACACGACGTCGTCATCGGAGTAGCGGTTGTCCGTGCCCGGCTTGAAGACCTGAAGCCTCTGCCGTGCTATGGCCGCTCTCCGAAGCAGTCGGATCAATTCTTCCGATTTTCCCGAAAACATCGGCCCGGAGACCACCTCAATCCATCCACCACCCGGTGTTCCTCGCATCATTGGCAGAGACTAGCAGAACTCGTGTATCATCCCCATCCCCGTCCCGCTGCGGGACGAACACCAGGAGGAAACATGAGCGAACGCACCTTCACGATCATCAAGCCTGATTCCGTTGAAAACGGCAACGCCGGCCGGATCATTTCCCATCTCGAAGCGGCAGGATTCACAATTCTCGCCGCCCGTATGACCCACCTCTCCCAAAACCAGGCCCAAGCCTTTTACGCCGTCCACAACGAACGTCCCTTCTACAACGACCTCGTTGCCTATATGACGTCCGGACCGGTGTGGGTGATGGCGCTCGAGAGGGACCAGGCCGTCCCCACCTTGCGCAAGGAAATGGGCGCCACCAATCCCGCCGACGCCGATCAGGGCACAATTCGCAAACTCTACGGCGAAAGCATCGAGCGCAATGCGATCCACGGATCGGATTCTTCCGAGAACGCCGCGATCGAAATCGCTTTCTTCTTTCCGGCGGCCGATCTGGCATAGATGGTCCACCCAAGGCTGGAGCTTTTACCTTTGCTGCATGCAATATCCCGGGAGTCACAATGCGGGGCGGCGCCCGCGCTACATCCTTCGGATGGGGGACCTTACGGTTCCACTGGCCTCCGGCCAGCGTGCCGGTTCCTACCCCCTGCTCCAGGATGCAATCCCAGCAGCTCATCTGGCTTCTCTTTTTGCGTCTTTTTGTGCCTTTTTGTGGCTATTCCTTGAATAATGCAAGCGGCTAAGCTGTTGGCGGTGAGCTCGGAGGCAGGACACTCATGAGAGTCAGTTGGAACCGATACTTTATGAACCTGGCGTTGCAGGCGGCTACGCGCTCGACATGCCCGAGGAAGCATGTTGGAGCGTTAATCGTTCGCGATAAATCCATTCTTTCCACCGGCTATAACGGATCGATTCGAGGCGCCGACCACTGCACCGATGTTGGGTGCCTGATGGAGGCAGGCCACTGCATTCGCACGGTACACGCCGAGGCCAACGCTCTGGTTCAGGCCGCCAGCCATGGGGTCCGACTGGAAGGCGCAGAGATCTACGTCTCGGCCTCTCCCTGCTTCGACTGCTTCAAACTGATCGCAAACGCCGGCATCCGAACAATTTACTACGGTGAGTTCTACCGCGACGAGCGAGTCCTGGCCTTCGCCGAAGAACTGGAAATCACGATGGTCCACCTCGGCATCGAGAACGAAACTGCCGAGTGACAATCGACATCGACCTCAACAGCGCGACCGTTCCGCTTCACTGGCCCCAACTCTTCGGCGTAGATGGGCCGGTCCATGTCGAGATCGGATCAGGAAAGGGCCGCTTTCTGCTCAAGCTGGCGGCCGAACGGCCCGAGCTGTCCCTTCTGGCCGTCGAACGCGCAGCCAAATACCACCGATTGGTCTGCGACAAGGCCGGACGACGCGGTCTGGAGAATGTACGTCTGCTCCGAACAACCGCCGAAGACCTGCTCTTCAGGCTGCTCGCCCCGAATTCGGTCGACGCCCTCTACGTCTTGTTCCCTGACCCTTGGCCCAAAAAGCGGCACCACAAGCGCCGCCTGTTTACGCCCGACGTCACGCAAGCCATGGTCCGCTGCCTCAAACCCGGTGCGCCATTGTTGGTCAAAACCGACCACCCGGCCTACGCCGAGGTCATCGAGGGCGTACTGCGCCAGACCGAGGGATTGATTCACACCGACCCTGAACAGGCCTTCTCCGCTCTACCCCAGACCGGATTTGAATCCAAATACGTTGTTGAAGGCCGAAAGATCCACGCCTTTTCGATGATGAAGGGGTAAGGGCAGAAACTGGAAACTCGAAACTGGAAACTGGAAGACACAGCCGGGGGCGAGCACCCTCCTCATGTGCCGGATGGAGACGAGGACCCCATCCCGGCGGAACCGGAACACCACAACGACTGACCGTCCCTCCGGGTGTCGTTGAACCCTTGCCGTTTGGTATTGTGGGCCATCAGCTACCCGAGATGTCGACTGAGAGCCCCTGCGGACAGGAACCGGCGCCCGCCGGCACAATAGGGTTATTGTGAAGTTGCAGGATTTGGCAAAGTGGTTTGAGGTGGCAAAACTTCCGGGGAGCCGGCAATCAGTTTCCAGTTTCCAGTATCTAATCGCTCAACTCACCGGACACCACAGAGCCATCCGACAGCGTCACCGACCAACGAACCGTCACCTGTGAGCGGCTGGAGGGCAGCCGGATTGGTCCGGTCGTCAACGACTCCTCCGCCCCGACAAAGGTCTCGGTGAAACGCACAGCATTGACGCCCGAGCCGATACCAGGTTTCCATTGATCCCCGATTCGACTGCCCAACTCGACACGGTCGAATGTTCCGGCGTCCTCCGCCACCAGGTAGCCTGATTCCAGAGAGACCTCCAACCAATTGCCGTGCCCGGACACCACCGAGGCAAAGGGGCTTTGGTTGACTACCGAAACCCGAAGGGACCGTCCCTGACGGCGGAGCTTGACATTGAGAGATGGCGCAGGTCCCCGGCCCGCCAGATAGGCCATCAGGGCCCGGCGGTCGATTCCCAGTGCCCCACCCGCAGGGGGCAACGTCACCAAATCCCATCCCGCCACATCCGGGAGAAATACGGAGTCGACCTCCCGAAGAGCGGAATGCAAGCGCACGGCATCCATCCAGCGCACGTCAAGCCTGTCTCCTGCTGCCCACTGCCGCCCGCTCCAACCCATCGGATTGCGAAAGACGAAGGCCCGATCCAGCTTCGAGTTGGTGCTGATCTCGGCCCGGCCGCCCTCACAGATGAGGTTGAGGTCTTCACCCCACTGGCTCAGCTTCGGGTCGGTCCTCGGCGTCAGGACAATGCCGGCCCTGACTCTGACGCCGGTGCCCACGAGCGACGCCAATCTGTCGGCTACGGGCTCGTTCCCCGCATCGCCGACACCCCTGAGACCTACGCCACCGGGCCCGAACAGGGGAACGATAACTGTTCCCGCAGCCTTGGCCAACTCAAGGCCCAGCGTTGTCCGGATCTGGCTCACAGTGAGAATCGGCACGACCGGCAAGCCGGACGCCTGATCAAGCGCCCGAATGAAGTCTGGGATGCCCGGCGAGAGGGTCGGCAAATCAACGACAATTTCGGCCGTCGTGGGGCCTACTACGGGCGCCAGCCCACGCCAGAGAACCGAGGCAGACTCGGGCTGGAGTTTGACAGGTCCGGATTCAACGCGCAGTGCTGCAGCGACCGGGATTTCGCCGGCAATATTGGGGGCCGGATCGACCTTGATGACCGGCGTTCCAGCCGTCAGGTCAATGGAACCTCGCCGAATGACCAGACGGGCGACGCCGGCCCTCTTGAGCCTCGCCGCAACGTCCTCGTCGATGGCCTCACCCACCCAGACGACAGTGTGGCGCAAGAGCGGGGGCGGTGCGTCGATGGGGTCGTTCGTCCTGCCCCCACATCCGATCACCAGCACAGCAATCCAACCAAACAGCCACCATTTCATAGGGGGCATTCTAACCCGGCCTTCTCACCAGTGATCTACTGCGGCCCGAAATACGCAGCAATCTCCACCGTTTTCTTGATTTCGCTCATCCCCTCGGAGCCGAAGGCGGAGAGACGCAAGCCGCGAAGCGGTGCCAGCGAACATAGTGCGAACTATGCCTCGTTCGCTCAATTTGCGAAAACGGCGAATCTCACCACGTCTTCCGCGCCTCGCGACGAAAACTGGTGAGAAGGTCGGGGTAACCCGGCGGAACCGGAGGTATGGCCGAGGAAACGAGAATGCTGACCGGTCGGTGTTTTTTCTTCGCATCGCAACGACGATGACACCGTTGATTGCACCGGGACCAGGGGGAACTCAGGAACGGGCTTTGGCTCGAGGAAACCCACGATTTGCCGTCGTCTCCCGATCGTCAAGCCTCAACGGATTGTCCAATCTTCTGGCCCTCGGCATCAGGAGCACAGGGGAATCTCATTCGAACCACCAGCCCCTTCGGGCCGTTGACCGCGTCGACGGCTCCATGAGCACGGGACACCACTTGGCGGACCAGGGCGAGGCCCAATCCAGTCCCCGACCCGGTCTCCGAAAAATGCGGCTCAAAGAGATCATCGGCCCGCTCACCATCCACGCCTCCACCGTCATCCTCGACCTCGAGTAGGCACTCCATTTCCTCGACCCGGGTCCGAACGACGATTTCACCCGCGTGATGGTCGATCACGGTCATCGAATTCAGCAAAACCGTGTCCAATGCCCGGCGGATCCACCGGGCATCCGCGATGATCCGGCATTGCCCTGGTTCCTCGATTTCCAACCGCAATGCGCCTCCGCGCCGGTGCAGCACATCCAGATGGCCGACGGCCTCCATCGCAATGTCGCCAAGATCGACCTGCTCAGGTTCCCAGTGTTCGAGGGCCACCAGGTTGGAAAATGCGTTGGCAGTCTCCTGGAGCCGACCGGTCTGAACGAGGATCTCGGCGGCGGCCTGGTCAACCAGGCTACCGAGATCCTCCGACTCTCGACGGCGGCTCTCCTGGAGTTCCTGGACCCAAAGCCGAATCGGCGTCAAGGGATTCTTGACCTCATGAGCAACGATTCGAGCCATGTGGGTCAGTTGTTCCAGGCGATCGGCCCGCACGACATCGGTGACATCTTCGATCACAATCACGCGGCCCCGCCGTCCTCCGGGCAGCGGCACATCAGCCAAGCCTATTCTCCAACTGAGATCCCTGCCGGGATCCGGCCGGACAATCTCGAGGACAGAAGCGTCGTCTGTCCTTTTGAGGTCACTTCGACCGGCGATCACGTCCGGGAAGCCCTGCAGGACCGCCTCGCCGCTGGGATTGGCGAAAATCGTTCGACCATCTTCATCCAGCACCAAGACCGCCGGCTTCAAGTTGGCCAACGTGATCCTCAACAATTCCTCTTGATCCTTGAGAGATGCCTCGCGTTCCTGGACCGCGAAGGACATCGTTTCGACTGCCTCGAGAACCTCGGAGAGATCCCGCTCACGAGGTCGAGCGACGGCGCCAAGCGGTTCGCCGTCCAACAACCGCCTGGACACACCGACCAGGTCCCTCAGCGAATGGCTGAGCCTCCTCTCAATCCGTCCGGCCAAGGCAAGGGCCAGCAGGGCTGCCACAATCGCGCCCCCAAAAAGCCAGTCGACGGCGCGAGGCATGTCCCTGTCCCCGTGCGGCCCCTCCTTGAACAACTGGAGCAGCATTCTCTGTCGGTTGAGCGTCACCGCACCGGCGGCGACCATCTCATGGCCCCACCGGCGAACGACCACATCGTCACGACCCAAAAGGAACAGAGGGAAGACATCGACCAGCGGCAGCCCCGGCAGTCGTCCGAGGTCCATCAGGTCGGGCCTGGAAGTTGCGACCTCTTCGATGCCGTCGAAAAGGACCACCTCGCCGCCCCAGCCCATCGCCAGCCAACGAGCAAAGTCGTCATTGACGTCAAAATCGCCGCCCAGGTGTTCGGCCGTGTATCGTACGGTCCTAAAGGCGTCGAGGCCCAACGCCCGTTCCGTCTCCGCCTCCTGCCCCGAAATCCTGATCTGCAGCACCAGTGCCAGAGCGGCCAGAGGAACTATGACAGCCCCGGCCACCAGCAGCCGGAGTCTCCCGCCGAACGTCGCCCTGCCCTCGTACCACACATTCCACAGGGCCGGCGGCCTGGCAACCGCCATAGCCGTCAGAACCCACAGAACCGCCAACAGGCCCCTGACTACCCAGGTGGCGACCGACGGCACGTGGGCAACTCGCGCAATCAACCAGGACCGCTCCCTGACGATCCTTGCCGGGTGACGAGTGCCCCCGATTTCTATCCACGTCCATCCGCCTCGCTGGTGATACATCGCTCCCGCACGCGCAGGCCCCAGGGGCGTGATATCCGGGTGCAGCGATGCGGCTACGGCGCCGGACCTGCTCAAAACCACCCACCACATCGGCGATTCCCGCGACGAGTCCAGCCCGCCCCGGGTCGGCCAATCTCCCAAAAGAGACCACGGTTCTTCCGCCAGCCTCAACTGAATGTCTTCGACAGTCGCCAGGCCGGTCGTCCACTCTCCCGCCACTCTGACCCGATCTCCCGCCGGACCAAGATCGCCCCAGCTGGAGACCACGTCCCCCTCTGACCCAAATACCAGGACCTCCGCCCCTCGGGGAACATTGTCGAGGCCCCAGTTCTGTGCCAGGACCGACGCGAGGTCACTGTACGAGACCACCGGACCCTCTTGGCCCACCAGGTCCCGGAGATCAAGAAAGCCCGACTCCGGAACGTTGAACACCAACGGTGGCGGCCATCCAAGAAGTTCGACCGCAGGCCTCACCACCGAGACCACGACCGCCATGCCTGATACGAGGAAGGCCGCCGCGAGGCGTCGCTCCAGACCCCATCGGGAACCCGGCCAGGCGGCAAGCACCCAGGAAGCGGCAACAAGCCACACTACCCCAAGGCCCGGCTGAAGGAGGTGCTCGGGGAGCCAGTCCGAGGCCCAACCGGTCAATCCCACACCGCAACCGACCATGGCAGCGCCGAGGGTAGATCCAACGACCAACCGTGCGCGTCGCGGCTTGAGCCCGGCAGCCCACCGGCCGATTGCCGCACCGCCCAGACACACCAAGAACCCAAGGGCAACCGGCGAGTCGGTTTCGGCGACTGCAGCAAAAGCCCCAAGGACGCACGGCAGGGCCAGGGCGGGAAAGAACAGCAGGCTGATCACTCCCAGACATGCCCATCCGACTCCAGCCGAATAGGGCCGCCACCGAATCCCCTCCCCCTCCCAGACCACCGGCAGCTCAATTCCCGGAGCGATGTCAGACCGTATGACGAAGGAATCAACCTCCTCGAGGGAGAACCGGACCTCCCAGCCCGGAGGCGCCGTCAACCCGAAGGCGCTGCGCGCCACGACACCGCTGCGCTCCGCAACGATCACTGAACCCGCCAAACGGCCTTCCTTCAACAGGGGCTCCCGCAAAGCGACCGTCACGGTTCCTGCGGTCCGAATCAATTCCCATCGCCGGGCTCCCAGGGGCCTGAGGCCCTCAGGAAATCCGTGAGGACGTCCACCCCACGCCACCAGTCGGCCTCGCTCATCCGCCAGGTAGATCGTCAACGCCGGTTCCGCGGCCACAACACGGGCCAGGAGATCGAACGGCTGGGACGGGTCCAGCGTCGCACCGGTGCCGATGACCAGATCACCAATCCTAGGGTCTTCGGCAACCGATTGTGCAAGATTCAGCATCGAACGACACCGCTGCTCAAAGTGAACAGATGCCATCTCGTCGGACAATGGCCCCGGCGCCGGAACCAAAAAACCAACCCACGCCGGAACCACCGCAAGCCACGGCCACCACGCCCTCCCACGAGGTCCTGCCGCCACAACCGCAACCAGGCCGATGGCCATCGCTGCCCAACTGGCTAAGTCGTTCCCGCGCCACGGCGTCACAACGACCAACGCCACCATAGCGGCAAGAATGGCAGCCACCGGAGTTCCGCGGGAAGGAATTTTCATATCACGAGTATAGAAGGCCCGTCGACCCCGAGCCGAAATTTGACCTCTACGGTCGCCAAACCAAGGCCCCCTGAATCGAAAAGTCCGGCGACATTCCCATACCGGGGAAATCCTCGCCGAGGACCAGTTGGAAGCGTAGGCTCGAGCCTAGAGGCGCGGCGACACCGACGGCGAACTCACCGGTCGTTCGGCCGGCCTTGCCCGGATCGACGTCGGAAAAAATCGAGTCGTCGAACCTGAAAAGTGCCAGCGCCGCCCAGTCTTTGCCAATGCTGATGTCGGCGCCTCCCCATGCGTGAAAAGTGTCCGCAGCGTCCCCGAGGGTTCCGGCCTCCCCGCCCTGAGAGGTCCATCCCAGTCCACCATACAGTCCGAGACCGCCCCAACGATTTGAAATCGACCATCTGACCCCACCGCTCGAGCCCGTGTCACCCCATGGGCCGTCGCTGTCGACCGGCGCCGAGAGAGTGACCCACACGCGTTGCCCGCCGTTCTCTCCCAGGGACCACCGTCGGCCGGCCCATCCGGTCAGTGCCATTACCTGTGCACTCTGTTTGCCGTCAAACGACCACGATCGGCCTCCAAGCGGCATCAGAGCAACAACGGTCCGCCCCTCGGGAAAGAACTCCCGACCGCCATCGGAAACACCGAGCACATCGTGCGTGCCGCTGGGCCAACCGTCAAGGTGCGTACCACCCATGCTCCACACGGGAACCCTGAAGCCTCCGAACCATCGGTCGGAGGCATACCCCGCCTCGAAATCGAAACGGCTGGTTTCCGTATCGATGGCGAAGAGGTCAGCCTGCGGCCACAGGTACCGTGCCCGGTCCAACGCCTCCCGGGTCAAGTCGGCGCCGGCGCCATTGATCTCCACATGGGTCTCGACAATCTCCGGGCTGACGAAAAAGGTGTTGCCGTAGGCGTACGAGGCAGAAAATGTCCAGCCCTGGTGGTCAAGGCCCTGCAGTTCCATGCCCTCGGGCCGTAAATGACCGGCCCACAGCGGGGACACAGCCACAAGCGGCGG
>DAOWGJ010000393.1 GCA_030637505.1 Holophagae bacterium | reverse complement strand
TCATCGGCCGTGACGAAGACTGGCCGGGGCTTTCGGATACGGTGGCCATCGGCCTTCTGTTTCGTGGCGAGAGGGGCGGCGCCGTCGAGTTCCGTGCCAACACAATTACATTGCAGGGTCAGCAGGTCTTTGTCGGCGGTGATGGGCAGGGGTTCGTCGACCGGTTTGAGCCGCGGTCGCCGGATGGTCGGTCCGGACCGTGAGGGTGACGCACGAGTTGGATTGGGGTCGGTGTCGGCAGGGGTTGTTGAGGTTGACGGTGTCGGCTGGGACTCCAGCTCTTGTGGCGCTGGTTTGTGTGAGCGTTGTCGGATCGGCTTTCTCTTCACCGGCTGATGGCGGTGTCGTCAAACGAAGCAGCTCCAGCATCGCCGTGACCGTCGATGGCGCGACGTTGATCGTCGTCAATCCCGATTCCGACTCCGTGACCCTTGTGGACACCGCCAGTCGTGCCGTTATTGCCGAAATGGCCGTGGGTGTCGACCCGCGCTCGGTGGCTGTGGCTGACGTCGGAAACCGGGCCTATGTGGCCAATCGGGGTTCGAACACGGTGTCGGTGATCGACCTGGAGGCACCCAGGGTACTGGCCGAGATTGGCGTCGGAGGTCAACCCTACGGCGTTGTGACAAGCCCCGACGGCAGCCGTCTCTTTGTGGCCGAGCAGGGCGACCGAGGACTGCGGATTCTCGATACGGCGACGCTCACCACGGTCGCCACGGTCACGGTTGGTGATCGGCCCAGTGGTTTGGCCGTGACTGACGACGGCAATACCCTGCTCGTCACCCACTTGCTGACCGGCGCTATTACCGTCGTCGGGCTGGATCCGCCAGCCCCCGGTGTCGTCATACCGCTATGGCCGGACAGCAACCTCATGCAGTCGATCGTGCTGTCTCCGGACTCCACCCGGGCGTACATCCCACACACCCGTGCCAACACCAGCAATCCCGCCTTGACCTTTGACACAACGGTATTCCCCCTCGTCTCCCTGGTGGACCTGATGACGGGCCTGCACCTCGTGGGCGAGCAAATCCCCCTCGAGGCCGTCGATCCACCAGGAGTGGGCCTGCCGTTCGATGCTGCGGTGATGCCAGGGGGCGAGGTGCTCTATGTGGTCAATGCCGCGAGTAACGACGTCACGGTGGTTGACCTGAGAAACCGTGAGGGCATTGCCCACATCGAAGTGGGGGATAACCCGCGCGGCATCGTGATCAGTCCTGACGGCTCGACCGCCTATGTCAACAACACGCTTTCCGGGACAGTGTCGGTCATCGACACTGCCTCCAATGAGGTCGCCGAAACGATTGTCGTGACCACGATTCCGCTTCCCCCGGCCTTGCTGCTCGGCAAGCGGCTCTTCCACTCTTCAGATGATCCGCGGCTCGCTCGTGATCAATGGATCGCTTGCAACACGTGCCACTTCGAGGGCGAGCACGATGGACGTACCTGGATCTTCGGGTTTGCCGGACCCCGCAACACGACCACACTGCACGGCATGATTCAGACCTATCCTCTGCGCTGGTCTGCCGAGTGGGACGAGGCAGCCGACTCCGAGTTCGCGATCCGCCGGGAGCAGTTCGGCGCCGGTCTGATCGACGGCGACATGCACGGGACTCTGAGCGATCCGAATACCGGTCGCTCATACGAACTTGATTGTCTGGCGGCCTTTGTCGACTCCCTGACGATGCCTGAGAACCGGTTCTCAGGGACGCTCGATGGTGATGCCGTTCAGCGCGGGAAGGATCTGTTCAATGATCCTGTGGTCGATTGCGGCAGGTGTCATCGGCCGCCGTACTTCACCGACTTTTCGACGCACGATGTGGCGACGGCGGATGGACCCGGCGAACGGCTCGGCCCGGAGATCGACACGCCCACGTTGCGGGATCTCTATCGCAGCGCACCCTATCTGCACGACGGCAGTGCGGCCACCCTCCATGAGGTACTGACCAGCGCCAATTCCGGCGACCAGCATGGTGTGACGTCGCATCTGAGCGAACTCGATCTTCAAGATCTGGTGGCGTACATGCTTTCCTTGCCGGCCAATAACTCGGCCTGCCTGAGTTGTGACGGGGAAAATGGGCGAGGCGGAGCAGGTGGGCTCACCGATGGCGGCTCGGAGGCTGCAGCTCGTTCACACGAAGTGTCGTCGGAGACGGTTCCACCGCGCAGGCCGGCGGGCAGAGCCGGTTTCGGCGACCCCGTCAAGGGAGTTGTCATGACGTCGAGCGGCACGCCGGTGGCCGGAGCATTGGTGACCCTGCGTGCAACTGAAAATACGACGACCACCGAGGAGGACGGCACTTTCGTGCTCTTCGTCGGGCCGTCGAACGAGGAGCTCGAGGTTGCCGCATGGACGGCCGGGTATTACATCGCCAGTGTGACGACCGTCGCGCCGGCTGCCGGCCTGCAGCTCATTCTTCGCCGCCACCACACCACCGATAACCCCGACTATGCATGGGTCGATCCCACACCGGATTCAGGGAACTCATCGGCCTGCGGAAATTGTCACCCCAGCATCCTGTCCCAGTGGAATATCAACGCTCACGGCACCGCAGTCTCGAATCCGCGTTTCTTCAGCCAATACAACGGTACCGACATTGACGGCGACCAGGAGGTGGCTCCGGGCTATCAGCTCGACTTTCCCGGTACCGCCGGCATATGCGCCACCTGTCACGCGCCGGCCGCAGCCGTGGACGCGCCGTTCACCACTGACATGAACGCGGTGCGCGACCAGGTGACCTCCGGTATCCACTGTGATTTCTGCCATAAGATCGGAGGCGCCTACCTGCGGGGAACGAACAAGGCGAGCGTCGAGTGTGTTTCCTGTCACAAGCAGGGCGGTATGGTGCTTCAGGCGGAAGTCTACGAGATGTACGCCAATAGCCCGGGGGTACTCTCGTTGCGCGTTTTACGACCGCCCGAGGGTGACAATATCTTCTTTGGACCGTATCCGGATATCCACGATCCCGATGCCTACCTTCCGCTGATGTCTAAAAGTGCTTTCTGCGCCCCCTGCCACCAGCACTCTTTCTGGGGCACACCGATTTACACCTCCTATTCCGAGTGGCTGAACAGCCCTTACAGCGACCCTGTGGAAGGACAGACCTGCCAGGACTGCCACATGCCTCCGAACGGCGAAATCTATTTTGCTCTCCCGGAGGAAGGGGGGCTGCCCCATCCTCCAGAGTCGATCCCTTCCCATTTCCAGCTTGGAGTAGCTTCTCAGGCTCTACTGCAGGAGACCCTGGATCTGGATGTCGCCGTAGAGGTAGCAGGCGGGCGCCTTGAGGTGACGGTGGCCGTGACCAACAGCGGCGCCGGTCATCACGTGCCCACCGATCACCCCGGGCGACACCTGCTGCTGGTCGTAGGCGCGGAAGATGAGGGCCGGCGATCGTTGACTCCGCTGGCCGGGCCGACCATCCCCGAATGGGGTGGGACCTTCAGCGGGCTGCCCGGCGCCGGTTTCGCCAAGGTGTTGCGGGATGTAGAAACCGGCGAGGCTCCGGTCATCAGCTATTGGAAACAGGTGATCATCGAGAGTGATACCAGGATCGCAGCCTTGGCGACGGAAACATCGAGGTTCTCTTTCCAACTCAGCGATTCTGCAGTCACCATATCGGTCAGAGTGTATTTCCGGCGCCTCTTCCAACCCATTGCGGACCGGTACGGTTGGGACCTGGGCGAGGTTCTGATGGAAGAGCGTGTCATTACGGTGGATTTGAAGCCACCCTAACCCTTACTTCTCACCAGTGTCCGGCTGCCGCCTCGGTTCACTGATCATCAGAATTTTCGAGCCGGCGTCCGGTGACGATGTTGTAGCCGCTGACCTCGAGTTCGCTTCCGGAGACCCGGTCCGATCCCGACGAGGAGAGGGAGAGCCTCCATTGGTAGAGTCCGGAGAAGAACTCGCTGATTTTGCCGACGAGTTCGTCAAACCGGCCGCTCAGCTCGTAACGGACCGCGTCCTCCTCGCTGTCCCAGACCGTTACCGAAAGGGCCCGTGTGCGTGCCTTGATGCCTTCGACGAGGAAGGCGGCGCGACAGCCGGGAGTTTTGAGCAGCGCGGGCACGAGTTCCCGGTCGTACCGTTGGCGAAGTTCCTGGAATCGAACGGGGTCGACCCGAACGGCAACGATTCGGAGGTAGAGGCGGCGAGAGTCGCCAGCCTCAAGAGCGGCAGTGTCGCCGGCAATCTCCACAGGAAAGCCCTCCACCTCCGGGTCGTAGATCGGCGGTGGGGCATTGATCCGGTCTCCGGTGAGCTTCGCCCCCCACTCGGTGCGCTCGGCCGCCGCCTCGTCACCCTCATCCAGCAGCCGGTCGTACGCGCCGCTCGCTTCGTAGGCCTCCGCGTGCTCCTGGCTGGCCCAGATGGTCATCGACACGCATTCTTCCATTTCGACCGTCGGTTGCAGGAGACTGGCGAAGAGGCATCCTTCAGTGGCCTGTAGCGTTGGAATCACCTTCTCCTCATAGAAATTACGCACTTCCCAAAAAGTGTCTTCTGTGACCTTGAGGTGCACGAAACGCATGAACATCGTCAGCCTCCCCTGGGTACGCCCGGACCGAAATCAACGACCAGGCGAGCCCACCTCGGGTTACGCTCTGATTTGGCCGCGCAGGGGATATTGCTCATCGGTGCTCCAATTTCCGCTGCCAATTGAGGACCAGGGTAATCGCATCGATTTCATTTGTTTCAGCCACCGCGAGAGCCAACAAACTTTGACCATCTGCCGCAGGGACAAATTCTGTCCCTGGATTCCCCGCCAAAGGCAACTCGGTCAGCGCATCGACACGAGTGATCGAAAATCTTTCCGCACTTCCGTCTACCTGGGCCGCCAATATTTCGTTTTCGCCGTTCTTGAAGAAGATTTCGCGTCCATCACTGCGCCAGGAGCAACCGGTGCCACCATGTTCGGAAACCTGCCATTGGCGTCCGAGTTTTGGAAAACTCGTAACGTAGATCTCAGATCGGCCCGAAACGTCGGACTGGTATGCCAACCAGCGGCCGTCTGGAGATACCTTTGCTCCCGACTCCCAGAACTCGGTATCGAACAGTACGGTGGGATCAGAGCCGTCCACAGGCACCAACCACACATCGGACTCGCCGTCGGCAATGCGCATCGCCAAGACGAAGTCCCCATCGGGCGACCATTGTGTGGCATAGAGTGTCGCATCCGGGTCGAGCCAAAGAGGCTCGGATCGACCGGCGCTCTCCAACGAAGCCACGACCAGGTTGAGGCTGCCCTCGACATCAGAACTGTAGACGATTTGCCGGCCGTCCGGCGAGAACTTCACTGCGCGATCGCGGCCCGAGCGGGAGGTAAAGCGCGAACGGATGCCCCTTTCGAGGTCATAGATCCAGATGTCTTCGCTGCCGCCACCTGGAGGGGCAACGTTGATAAATGCGAGTCTTTCATCCGGAGAAAGGGCCAGACCCCACTGTTCGGTAGGCTCACCAACCCGTTCGATTTCATTCCCCTGCCGATCGAACCAGGCGAGGAATGCCTCTCCCCCGCGCTCGCCGGTCTGGAATGCAAGCACACCATTGGTCGAGGCGGAAAAGATCCCGAGCCTTGCGCCCTCGATGTAGACAATATTCTCCGCCAACGGTACCGCGTCACCCATGAGTTGACGCTTCGCGGGGTTGAAGGCTTGCGCCATCAGTGTTCGCTGACGCAGGAACAAGAGCTTGCCGTCGGCGAAAACGGCATTCGAACCGGCACGTAAAAGGGGTTGGGCCGGGTCGCCGTCGAGAGACCCGACCATCACCTCATCGCCGACGCCATCGGCACCTGCGGCGTCACGCCGAGCAAGAAAGAGAAAATGCCGCCCATCGGGCAGAAAATGCGGATGCCGGTGGCTATTGTCACTCTTCTCGTCGGACAGTTCGGTCACCGGTTGTGACTCACCTCCAGCTGCAACTACTCGATGCAGCGGTCCGTCGTGGGAAGGAGCGAAAAGGATGATGCTGTCCT
>DAOWGJ010000168.1 GCA_030637505.1 Holophagae bacterium | reverse complement strand
GGGGCCAACCCCTCTCGGAACTCGTCGAAATGATGCTCGTCCATGCCCTGAGACTGACGAATCCTGTCCTGACCGCACGAAAGGCCTGAGCGAGGAGCTACCTCCTTCTCACCACCATCATATTTATAGGGGACACTGTTCTTTTCTCCGTTTGGCGGTGCACCGGATCTTGGAAACAGCATCGCTATATTAGAAAAACGTAGGTCCTCCGGCGATCGCTGCTCCTGGCTACTGCCCGTGAATCGTCGTCAACTCCCAACCCGCCTCATCTGAAAGTTTACGTCGCACCGGCGGTGCGGCCCGTACCCTTGCCAGAGGCGAAGTTCGACGTAGTTACCCTCGGCCAGATTGGTCTCGAAGGTGAAGTGCTGGGTGGTGCCGGTGGCGCCGCCTTCCGTGTCGTTTGCGGTGCTTCTGGCGTCGTTGCCGGCCGGGTGGGGGTCCTGGTTCAGCGTGATGAAGGCGTAATAGTACGAGTCAATGGGCTGGTCGGGAGGGGGACCGCCGGGGTCATTGAGCCAGCGGATGGCCGCCTGGATGAAATAGCGACCGCCGAGGCCGGCGGGGATGGTCAGGCGGGTAGGGTACTGGGGGTCGAAAAATGCGTCGGAATCCCATTCGGTATTGGTGAAGCTGACGATTGTGTGGCTGTTCTCGGGCACATCCATGGCGCCCTTTTTGGCCTTTACCCCGCGCACACGATCGCAGACCTCGCTCAAGAGATCGACGACCGCCTCCAGGTTATTGCGTTGCAGGAAGGCCCGGACGATCCCGAGTTCCTTGGCCGACAGTTCCTGTTTTCGTTTCTCAGGCATGATGTGTCTCCTTTGGTATCCTTCGTTCGTGCTCAATTTACGAATCTGAGGCCGGTGAATCACCACCGAGCTTTTCGGCGAGTTTCTGGATAACGACGGCACGCATCTTTTTGGCAAGGATGTGAAAGCCCTCGCCCGTGGGATGCATCTCATCGAACCAGTGTTCTTTCGTGGTAAGGCTGCCGCGGAGATCGACAAAAGAAAAACTCGGAAATTCCTGATCCAGCGGTTTGAGGACTCTGTCGACAAAATCATCAATGAGCTGTTTGGAGAATGCAAGCTGATCATTCAAATCCGGCAGCACGTGTTTGATGTAACGAGAGATCCAATCGCCTACAGTTTTCTTGAAAACCGCCGCCACGCCGAGATTGCGCAAGGTGAGATCGCCCGGCACGCCGAGGCGTAGGGGGTAATCGTAGGTGTGTCCGATGATCGGAACATTGGGCTTTATGCTGGTGAAACGATCCAGAAATCTCCAGTATGCTGAATGAACCTCATCGAAACGGCCACTGTCCCGTACTTTCTCGCGGGCTTCCGCAACCGACATCTCATTGTCGTCTTTGAACAGGCCTTTGAGGAAGTCGTCAACACAGTCGTTGCCGCCCGCGCTGATCAACACCGCGTCAAAATCGAATTGGCCGAACCATTTTGCGAGATCCTTGATGTTCTTCCGGGTAAACATATTGATCGCCAGATCACCACTTTTCTCGGCCCGAAAGAACAAACCGCCCTTACCCAATACCGGGGCCATTCGCGCCTCTTCGTCAGGTGTGGCATTCACCAGCCAATCCAGCATGTTTGGTGAGAGCGGCGTTGAAAACCAAGAATCTCCCTCACAGAGAATGATCGGCGTGGACTTCAGCAAGTTCCTGCGTTTCAGCTCCCTGTAGATGATTCGAAACTTCCCGCGCCGGGTCATCATGACGGACTGATTTGTACTCATCGATTTCCTCCCTTGGTTCTGGGGTCAGGACCCGCCGGCCGCGGCAGGGGGTACTGTCTTCGGTGCCGGCGGTTGTGCCGGCTAGTGTTCTTGTCCGACCGTTGGATCAGCTCCCGGGAGAGGACTGAGGCCGGCGTGTTGCTGATGTAGCCGCACGGGATTTTCACCTTATCTTCGGGATCTCCCGAATCAACTCCACTCAAGGTCGTTTCGTTGCGGTATCGACTGGGACTCGACGATGCCGACACCCGTTCCAGATCTCCTGGGGGAAGATGATGTCCTCAGAAAAGGGAAGATCAGGGACGTCAATGTTCGTATTGAGATCAAATCCGTGCTTGAGGTACGCCAGGTAAGCCAGCTGACTGCAGTAGAAGCAGCGTTCTGTTCTCGAATCGAAGAAGTTCAGATTGTAGGGTTTTCCTGCAGCTGCCTGTGCGAGGCAATAGGTGGCAACGTCTTCGCGAATGCGGGAGATTTCGTTGTTTAAGAGGTCAGCGTTGGCGAGGGGATAGGAGAGGCCAACGAGATGATCCCGGACACCTCGTTGGGCAAGCATGCTCTCGAAATTCCATGTGTCGCCCTGAATATCGAACTCAATGACCCTCCCGCGAGCCGCTGCCTCAACACATCGGCCGCCCGGTCCTACATAGACGACAATGTGATCGACCTCTCCGGGGATGAGCTTCCCTAAAAGCCGCCAGAATTGCCCGACGAGGTCACGGTCATCACCATCCGTTGTGCAAATGAGGTCGCCCGTCTGAATGGGGAGACCGTTCAGTGTAAAGCGATGCACCATCGTTCACCTCCTGGGTTGCCGGCCTTCCCGGCAAGCTTCTATTCAAAGCTGACTCTCTAGGATTATATCCCATTAAGAGGTTACATTGTCAAGAGGGTTTTAGAGTTTATACGAGAAGAACATAAATTAAAGACTCCATCATGTTATTCTTGGAAATACGACGGGGCGATTTGTTGTTTGTCTGGCCTCCGTTTCGCTGACGGCCATCGCAGGCATCAAGGGGGTCACGGCAGGGGAGAACGGACCAGTTGAAGAGAGGAGGCCGGCATGGCGGAGAGCAAGACGTTAACTGCCGAAGAGTTTGTGGAGAAAAGCCTCAACCATTTCATGAGCAATATCACGGACGAGGTCTTTCTGATGATTCAGAACGATCGCAGCCTTATGCAGGAGTACCTTGATCTTGTTCGTCTTCAGAACGGCAAGCGCCTCAATTCCTACATCGGTAAGTTGATCAAAGAACGGTTTCGGCTTGACGATGTCATGGCCTCCGGGCAGCCGGCTGGGGGGAAGCCCCAGAGTACGTTGATCAAGACTACCTATACGAAACACGGCCTCGATCGGGGGGCAGGCTCCGTCTGAGTCCCATTCCTCGATAGCTGTCTACTGCGGCCTCCGATGCAGTGGCGCCCCTCGACCAAAGCCGGGGGGAAAGGGCTTCAGATTCGGTCTTTTGTGGGGACTGGCAGGCGGACGGTGAAGGTCGAGCCCTTGCCGACTGCGCTTTCAACCTCGATGGTTCCGTTGTGTTTTTGGATGATGCCGTAGGAGACCGAAAGGCCGAGGCCGGTGCCTTGGCCGGTCGGTTTCGTGGTGAAGAAGGGAGTAAACAACTGGGAGATATTCTTTTCTTCGATTCCGGTACCGTCATCGGCGACTTTAACTAGGATTTCCGAACCGTTGAACTCGGTCGTCACGGTGATGGCGCCGTGGTTGGTGATCGCCTGGGCGGCGTTCGCGAGCAGATTGGCGAACACCTGGTTTAGCTGACCGGGCCGGCACTCAATATTCGGAAGGTCGCCAAGGTGCTTTCGGACGGTGCACTTGCCACCAAGCTCGTTGCTGACGACCTTGAGTGCGACCTCGATTTCGTGATTGATGTCGGCATTCTTGATTTCAGCTTCTGCCGGTCGGGCGAAGTTTTTCAGCCCTTGCACGATGTCTTTGACCCGGTCAAGCCCCGTGATCGACTCCTGAAGGATCTCCTGGGTCTCGGCGAAGAACGGGGCCGGCTGTGGCCGGCTTGGGTTTCCGCTCACAGAGGGCCGGCCGGTTGGGTTGTCTTGGATCTCCTTGATATCGTCGATAAGGGTCTCGAGGTTGCTCATGACGTAGCCGACCGGGTTGTTGATTTCATGGGCGACCCCCGCAGCCAGCTGGCCGAGGAATGCCATCTTCTCCGAGTGAATGCGCTGTTGTTGGTTTTCCACCAGGCGTTGGTGTGCCTCCATGAGCTCTTCCTTTGAGCGTCGCTGCGCCTCTTCCTGCTCGCGCAGCCTGGTCACATCCATGAGGATCGAAATGAAGTGAGTGACCTTGCCGTCGCCCTCTCGCACCGGTGAGATGTGCCATTCGCAGTACACCTTGGAACCGTCCTCCCGCCATCGGATTGTCTCCATGGTGGCGGACTTGCTGTTGCTGTAGCTGTGTTCCAGCAACGAGAATTCCTTTTCGCGAAGGCAGGTCGTGCGAAGCATGCGGAGCGGTTGGCCAACCAGTTCGCGATCGGAGAATCCTGACATGCTCTTGAAGCTGTCATTGGCAAAGAGAATCATCGGTTCGCCGATTTGCATCCCGGTGTCGGTGATCAGAACGCCTTCGTCGGTGCTTCGGACGGCGGCGGCGAGCAGGAGGGGGAAGGCTGCGGTCTCGGAGATGAGACCTTTTGGGCCGCGCTTTTTGAATTGCAATGCATGATCAAACGCGATTATGCCGAAGGCCAGCCCAGCCAGCAGAAAGCTGAGAGTGAGCCAGTTGTGAACTGCCGTGTATCGCCGATCCAACTCGGACTGGAGGTGTAGGGATGCTTCGATCATGAGGCCGGAGGCTTCGCCGAGCTGGGCCGCCGTTTCCCTCTGCTCCGGCGAAACGTTTGGAGTCGCCAAAGCCCGCCGCTCAAGGGCTCGTTGGGTCTGGGTCAGCATGGTATCTGATCTGACCAGGATCTCTTGAAGGGGTGTCGTGGATCCCGGGCCGGAGATCACGTTGTTGAGGTCGTTCCGGATGGTCTGGAGGGCAGTCCCGAGAGAGCCTTCGGGGGGGCCTGTGCCGGCATGGAGCAGGCTCTGGAGGTCGTTCATCTGTGCGGTTATCCGGTCCAGGTTGGCGACTGCCTGCGCAGAATCCTTGAGCGAACGATGTCCGAGCCATGAATAAACCAGGAGAGCGAGGCAGCCGGCGAGGGCGGTCAGTGCCAGGAAATCAAGAACCGAGCGTTTGCCTGCATCGGCTCCCAAGAGGCCCGGGGCGCTCCGCCGCCAGGCCCGCGATGATTCCTCGGATGTAGTGCGCACCTTCATGGTTTGGCTGTCGTGCATCTCGTCGGTAGTGTACCGCTTTTCCTCAGAGGCCCGGCCCTCCAGGGTTCAACTCAGTCCGAGTGCAGGCCCCCGGATCCCTGATTCCGGCGACCTATGACCTGAACCCCTTCTGCGTCTTACGAAGAGTTCGAGGATTACTGCTCTTTGGCTATCAATATCAAAGAGGGCCTTGACAAAGGGATAGAAATGCCTTAATTTCTCTCTATGTCTTATAATACTAGTCGGGGTGGTTTTCCTTCACAAGGCCAGAACCGTCAATATGAACCGCTGAATCACTTGTTTTTCTTCAGATTGGAACGACATTAGGGAAAAGGGAGGTTAGACATGCGTGTACGAACAAATCTCAAAGCTGGGCCGAGTGGTGGTGGAGGGAGTCACCCGCCGCCGCCGCCGATTGAATCCGGAGGTTAGGCACTGGCTGCTATACCGCTTCGGGTCCGGGTGGGTTCGAAGGAACATTCCTAATGCCCGTCGGGCTCTGTGGTCTGCGGAAATGGCGAGGGCTTGAGCGGTGGGCTGTCGGGGATGATCCCCTCAAACCACGGGAGATCAAACCACCGGGCATTGATCCCCGCCTCGAGGGCCGGCCCGAAGTGGCTTCGTGCCTCATCCGGCCGGTTTGCGATCGAGTAGACCAGGGCAGCGGCGTAGAGAACGTACGGTGAAGTTGGATCCAGGGTCAGAGCCTCTTGGATCGCATGCAAGGCCTCGGATTCCCGCCCGAGCTGGGCCAGGGCCTGGGCCTGGATCTCCAACTCGTCGGCGAGCAGGGGTCGGCCTCCGGGTTGTGCGGCGATGGCGCGGTTGTACCATTCCTGAGCCAGATCGCGGTGCCCCAGCAGCTGGTGGCAGTCGGCCATGTTGAGTATCGTCGCAGGTAAGCGTGATCCGAGCGAATACGCCCTCTCAAAGCTCACGAGAGCGTCCCCATACCGGTGGAGGAGCAGTTGGGAAGTCCCGAGGTTGGTCAAGTGTTGGGCTTCAGGGGCCGTGGCCACAATCTGTAGGAACAACGCCTCGGCTTGCTCAGGCTCGCCCGACATCATCTCCAGGTACGCCTGCTCGACCATTACCAGGAGAGTCGACGGAGCGCGTCGATCGGCTTCGGCCAGGTGGTCCCGTGCGGCGTCGGTGTCGCCCAGAAAAAGTTCGATCTTGGCCAGGTTGAGCAGGTTCTTCCACGAGGGGGCTCGCGTAGCGATGGTGGTTAGGATGGTGCGGGCCTCTTCAGCTCGGCCCATCTTTTCGGCCAAGCGGGCTCGTTGCTGGGCGGCGGCGAGGTTTGCGGGCTCGAGCTTCTCGAGGTCATCGAGGGTGGTCTGGGCCCGTTGGTGATCACCGGCGGCGATGGCGACCTCCGCCTCCGCGAGAAGGGTCCGGAAGTCGGCCGGCGCCACCTTCCTGGCGGCTTGCACGGCTTCGTTCGCCTGCCTCAAGTAGGCGTCGTCTTTGGTCATTTCATACAGAAAACGGGCGACCGACGCCTCCAAAACGGCGGCATTGAGAAGCTTGGGCGCCGATAGCCGGATCCGGTGGAGGTCAGCGAGTATATCGGGCCATGAGAGGTCCGGCGCAGGGTTCATGACGTTCTTCCAGGTGACGAGAAAGGCGCTATATGCCTGAGGTTCGGCTGTGACGTGGAAAGCCCCGCGCCGCCGCCTTCGCTGTGGGTAGGCCGACTCGAGATTGGCGGCCGTGGTTTCGGCCAGCAGGCGAAGGTTATCGGCGGGAACCTCAATCCGGGTGGCCCAGAGCAGGTGGTTTTCTTCCCCAGAGAGACGGCTGATTTCGACCGTGAAGGTGCTCGGGCCGGGTGTAACGGTCATCGTGATCAACTCGTCGGCGGCAACCGCGTGGGCGATCCTGTGAAGATCGCCTGAGATGGCGTCGATCTCCTTGGTGTTGATGACCTGGGCCCCCTCAAGGGTGTTCAAGGCGTTCACGGTGGCGAGGCGCAGGCCGGATGCAACGGAGGGGATGCGATCGTCGGTGGTGTCGCCGGTCACGATCGGCTTGAGAATCGCAACCGTGAACGGCGGCTGTGGTGGCGAGCGGAGCCACCACCACCCGGCGGCGACAGTGATGCCGATGGCGAGGGCGATGGCCCCCGAGACCAGAACTCGGCGCCGGCCCGCATTGGGTGCGGCGGTCCGCTCAGCCTCGGCGGCGGCTCGTCGTTCGGCGAGAAGGGCCTGGAGCTCGGAGGCGACCTCAGCAGCGCCAGCCGGGCGGGAAGCGGGGTCCTTTTCCAGGAGTTGCATGGTCAACTGCGACAGGGCTGACGGGATCTCGCCGTTCAGGCTCTCGGGGGTTGGGGGGTCGTGGCTTCCAATTCGCTGCATGGTTTCTACGGGGAGCGAGGTGCGAAATGGATGGCTGGAAGTGAGCATTTGATAGAGCAGAACACCCAGAGAAAAGAGGTCCGAAGAGGCTTCGACGGTTCCGCCTTCTGCCTGCTCGGGGGACATCGCGCTCAATGTTCCGGCGAGATTAGGTCGCCCCGACCGGCTCTCAGGCGCCTCGATCTCGGGTTGGCGGCGTACTGTGGCAAGGCCAAAGTCGAGAATCTTGGCGCTTCCCGCCGGTGTGACCATGATGTTTTCCGGTTTGAGGTCGCGGTGGACGACGCCCTGGGCGTGCGCGGCCGCCAGGCCACCGGCGATTTCAGCGGCCAGGCGAATCGCCGTATCGATCTCCATAGCGCCGTCACCGAGAAGGACGGCGAGATTGTCGCCCTCTACATATTCCAGAACAAGAAAATGACGTTTATCGTCGCTGATCAGGTCGTGAATCTGTGCAACCGATGGGTGGTTGATGCGGGCGACTGTCTTTGCTTCGTTTCGCAGTCGGGTCTCGAGTTCATGGTCGCCGATCATCAGATGTGGAAGGGTCTTGATCGCGACTGTGCGACCGAGCCTCTCGTCCTCGGCCAAGAATATTTCACCCATTCCGCCGAAGCCGATACGGCCTTTGATCGTATAACGTCCAACGCGGTCAAGCATGATGGTCGAATCCAGCCCGAAAGACTCAGCCGGGCCGGTGAGGGGCGTGTCGCCAGCCAGACCCCACCCAGACGTCAGGCCCTTGGAATAGCGTCGGCAAAGCGCGCGACCTTATCGACGAGGTCCTTATTCTTGAAGGGTTTTTCGAGAATGTCATCGGCGCCGGCTTCGAGGGCCGCCTGGAGCTCCTCCTCGGGCATCGCCGAGACAACGATGATCTTGATGGCCGCCAGCTCGGGGTCGTTGCGAATCGCCTTGAGGACATCCATCCCGCTGAGGCCGGGCATCTTGAGGTCAAGAGTCATGACGGCAGGGGAAAAGGTGGCCGCCAATGCTCCGGCGAGAAATCCATCGGGCGCGACCATCACTTCATAGCCCTTGCGTTCCAGGGCACGCTTGATTGCCTTGGCCATTGGCGCCTCGTCCTCAACCACCAATACTCGCCGGGAGTACGGCTGGAGTTCCGAAGGCAAAGGGACGCGGTGGTCGCGCAAGAACTCGAGGAAATCACGCATCAAGATGCGGTTGTCACCGCGCGTGCCGGGGAGCTGATACGCGGTCAGGAGGTCGGTGTGGATCCAGCGGATCACAGTTCGATAGTTCACTCCGCAGAGTTCGGCAATGTCGCCGGTGGTCAGGTGTTTCTTGCGTTGCTCCCAGGGCATTCGTCGCCTCCGTTTCAATTCTGCATTTTCGTTCTCGGCTGCGTTAACATGAACGGCCTACCAATCTAGTCTAACATCCTTTTGGTGACAGACCAGTAAATCAAAGTTCTTCCTCTCAGGATTCTGTTGATCTCCTGGTCTGAAGTACAACAGTGTAAGAGTCATGTTGCCGGAGAAAAGGTAAAAATTTACAAAAAAAGGTTTTTATATATAATGGATTCGGATCAACGACGTTATTCTAGAGGAGGTCAGGCCCCAATGTCGGTTTCGTTTTCGAGGACGGTCCGGGCGCTTCATTCAATGGACTCCCATTCGATGATGGCTGGAATTGTCATAACGTCGGTGGTGCTCGGCCTCTGGTGTTGGTGGTTTGTCGCCGCTGAGGTCCCGGTGTACGAGGTCACTGAGGATGCGTGGATTGAGGCTGTGGGCGCGGCCCACCGGACGGCGGCGCCCGTGAGCGGGAGGGTTGTCGAGGCGAACCTGGAAATTGGGCGGTGGGTTGAGAAGGGCGATCCCCTGGTTGTATTGTCAGGTCTCCGG
>DAOWGJ010000360.1 GCA_030637505.1 Holophagae bacterium | reverse complement strand
TCAAGGTCGTTGAAGATGCCGCCCACGCTAACGGCGCCCGTGTGGGTGCTACCGTTGCCGGCGCCTTCGGTGATGCCTCGACCTTCAGCTTCTATCCCGGCAAGAACCTCGGCGCCTACGGCGATGCCGGGGCAATCCTCACGTCGGACGACGACCTCGCGGCGTATGCCAGGAAATTCGCCAATCATGGCCGCTCGACGAAATACGGGCACGAGTTCGAGGGCATCAACTCGCGATTGGACGGCCTTCAGGCGGCGGTGCTCTCGGTCAAACTGATGCATCTGGAGCGCTGGTGCGAGCTGCGGAGAGGGCACGCCCGCAGGTACTCCCGTCTCCTGCAAGGCGTCGACGGCGTCGTCTGTCCCGAGCTTCCCGAGGATGGTGAGCACGTCTTTCACCTCTACGTCGTACGGGCTCAAGAAAGGGATGCCCTGCGGGAACACCTGGCCTCGAAGGACATCGCCACGAGCATTCATTATCCCCAGACTATGGCCGAATTGCCCGCCTATCGCCAGGACGCTGGAGGCCCGGAGAGTTATCCCGTCGCCACCGGCCTTCGCGGCGAGATTCTGTCCCTCCCCCTCTATCCTGAACTGACCGACGAACAGATCGAATACGTCGTCTCTGGAATCAGGGAGTTCTACAGGTAGTGTTCTAGCCCGCATTTCTCACCAGTGATCTGCTGCGGCCGTCGATGCGCAGCACCCAGCGGCACTTTCTCACCTCGGGGTGCTCAACGTACTGTCAAGTACGCCTCCGCGCCCCTCGGATCGAAAACTCCACTGGGCACTGCACCTCAACGACCTCGTGACGAAAACCGGTGAGAAATGCGGGCTAGTCAGAGCCCCGTTACGGTCTCGAACACGTCGACAAACTCTCTGGCCATGCGAACGTGGGAGTAACGGTCGATACGATCAGGATTGCCCTGCCATGCGATGGAGCCCGTTCGCTCGAATTCTTCCCACCATGCCGACAGTTGGTCTTCGAGCCTTTCGACCGAGGTGATCTGGAGGCCGCCCCCGGTGTCGTCCAGGAGATCGCGCAGAGCGCCGGGGCCACCGCCGAGAACCAGGATCGGCCTCCGGGCCGCGAGGTACTCGAAGACCTTGGCCGTCACGACGCCGGCCTCGCGGGGGCCTCCCCAGTGAAGAAGGAGCAGGATGTGGCTCCGCCGCTGGGCCCGGATGGCGTCGTCGTGGGAACCCCATGGGATGCACTCGAGGAGGTCCGCGACCCCGTGCCGATCGGCCATCGAGAGAAGCCACGGCTCATGCTTGACAAAAAGGTGGATACGGAAACGATCTCGGGGAAGGCGGCCCCGCCGGATGAGATTCCCTGCGGCTTCGAAGAGTAACGAGGGGTCGCGTCGGCCCTGGTGGTAGGTGCCGGTATGAGTGATGGTAAAACACTCGTTCAAAGGCTCGCCCGGATTGACCAGATCGGGATCGAATCCGTTGAGTACGGTATGGGTCGGGACGGCGGGATGGAGACTCCGCAGTTCCTCGGCCAGGGGTTCGGAGACGGTCACCAGGGCGTTCGCCCTGCCGAGGGTTCGCTGCTCGTGGCGTCGGTCGACAGCGCGGCGCCATAACGGTGCGGTCGAAAAACGATCATCCGACCACAAGTCGCGTAGATCGGCCACCCAGGGCAGGCCGCTGTCGGTCTTGATTCGCCTGCCGGCGACATGGGCGGATGGGGGCGGAGAGGTTGTCAGCACCAGGTCGAATGACTGCTGGGCGATCAGCCGTTGTGCCGCCGCAGTCGCGATGGAAATCCATCCGCGGTTGGTGTCGGGGAAGGCCATCAGACCCTTGAGAGTGTCGATCATCCGGGCCTTGAGGCGGAGACCCGTCCCCGGGGCCGTGGCGCCGCCGGACATCAGGTCTTTCAAGGCCGCTTTACTGTTGAGGCCCAGGGCGTGTTTGAAATCAACGGCCATGTCGGCGTCGTCGGTTTCCACGAGATCCGGTGTCTCAGTCCTTCGGCCCGAGTGTCCGGGGGTCAGCACGGTTGTCTGCCACCCCATCGACGGCAGGTATTTGACCAAACCGCCCATGCGGACTGCGCCCGCCGACGGTGTCGGTGCAAAGTAGTAGGAGAGGATCAGGACCTTGCGTGTTCTCACCGGACCATTATGCTCTCGACCGCCGGCATCAACCACCGATTGACAGTGCTTCCAATTCAGTCAGGCCGTCAATGACCTCATCGCGGGGCAGATTTCCGGCATCCAACTGGGTGTCTTCGAGAGTGAGGAGCCGTCGATAAAATGCCTGGCCCTCGCTGATCACCTCTGGGCTTGCCAAGTCTCGAGCGAGCAGTTGGAACAGGGCATCCTCGGCGTCGGCGAATCGGCCTGTTGCTGCCCGGTACCGGAACAGCCTGACCACGGTCTCCGGCGGCAGATCGATCGACTTGAGGTCCCGGATCAGGTCTTCGGTTCGTTTCTCGGCAGCCGCCAGCGCCTCGTGGCGGAATAGGGTCAGGGCTTCGAGGTAAAGGGTCAGGGCCGCTACTCGTATCCTGAGAGCAGTGTCGGCGGCGTCGGCCAGATGGGCGCGGACGAAGGAGCACTCTGCGATGGCCAGGATCCTGGCGGGATTGGGCTCGGAGTCGGCCTCGAGAACCTGGAGAACGGCCGGCAGCGGCAGCGAGTCCAGCAGGTCAAAATTCAATCCGGTCAAATCCTTGAGAACCTCATCCAGCTCCTGATGAACGACCGCCGGATCCTCGGTTCTGACCCGGGCCATCAGCCGCCCGACCGCCTGAGCCAACTGTTCGATCATTCGCAGAATGTAATCCTGTCTGAGCATCGAGGCCGATGATATCGCAGACCGTATGTGGTTGTATGGCGGGCTTGAGGCCAGACCGGAAACCCTCGATTCCAAATGTTGCGTGGCCCTTCCGACGGACCTATATTTGAGAAGACAGTTCTCTACGCAGCGAGGAGGATAGCGATGTACACCACTGTGATCGCAGGAGTGGCCGTCTTGGTCATCGCCTTGGCGCCAGGCGTGGCGCTTGGGCAGGTCGAAGCCTACGCCTATGACTCGACCATGGCCGGCGATGACGGGCAGCGGGATCACTACGGAATCTCGGTCGGTTTGAGCGGAGCCTGGGCCTTCGCCGGAGCGGACTGGGATGACGAGGTGGACAACGCGGCCGGGGCCGCGTATGTGATGAAGCGTGATCTCGACGGTGACTGGGTGATCGACAAAAAGCTGCTGCCCGACCCAGCCTCCGGCTACTTCGGCGGTTCGATGGCGGCAGCGAATGGCGTACTTGTCGTGGGTTCGCGTGCCGAACATGCCGGTGGAATCACCGCCTCAGGCGCCGCCTACGTTTACGAATACGATGTGGCCCAGGGGTGGATCGAGGTCGACAAACTGGTTGCGCCTGATCCCGGCACGTTCGACCAGTTCGGTCAGTCAGTGGCAACCGACGGTCAACGCATCGTCGTGGGCACGCCCTTTCACTATCACAATTATTCACCGGACAGCGTGGGCGCTGCCTACCTGTGGGAGCGCGACCAGGATGGCAACTGGGTTTTCGTCAAGGAGCTGCTGCCGGACGATGGCCAACAGGGGGACTATTTCGGCTGGTCGGTCGCAGTCAACGGCGACGCGGTTGCGGTTGGGGCGCCCCATGAAGATGCCAACGGGTCGAGCGCCGGGGCTGTCTACCTTTTTCACCGTAATGAGCCCACCACCGATGCCTGGGGCCAGCGGGCGAAGATGATGGAGGGTGACGCCGTCGATTTCCTCGGATGGTCGGTTGCGCTCGGCGACTTCGTGTTGGCGGGTTCGCCGTATTTCGACGGAACCGGGGTTGGAGCGGGCGCTGTCGTCGCCTTCGACAGCTTCAACGGCGCATGGCTCTTCACAAAGCCGTCGCCCGCGGCCGCCGCCGGTGTAAATTTTGGTGACAGGGTGGCGATGCGGGGGACCCGGGCCGTGATCGGGGCATGGGGGCGCGTACCGGGCGGGGCGGCCTTCGTATTCGACTTCCACTGGACGAACCCGGCCGAGTGGACTCTAATCGGCACGCTGCTGCCGCCCGAGGACACGGGCATCGACTCCTTCGGCGCAGCGGTTGCCATCGAGAGTACCCGTATCCTGGTTGGTGAATACGGCTACGACGTGACCTATGACGGTGACGAAGGTCGGGCCCACCTGTACCACCTTTTGGAGATCTTCGGTGCGGGCTTCGAAAACGGCGGCCTCGGCGAATGGTCGGTAAGCGTGCCGTAGCTCGTCTAACCCCTCAATTCCATACATCCTCCTTGATTCCCTCAGACGGATTCTGCGGCAAACGCGGTACCGTCATGGACGGAGGGTGTTAGAGTTTTCTCATGGCCGTCGTCATTGTTTCTCACAATTCCGAGAAGGATATCGGGAGGTGTTTGGAGGCGCTCGCCCGGGTTGAGCGTACCGGGCCCCTGGTCGTGATCGACAACGCCTCGACGGATCGGTCGGTCGAGGTGGCTCGGCGGGTTGGCGGAGACCGGGTGCAGGTCGTCGCGCTCGACGAAAACACGGGTTTTGCCGGAGGGTGCAACAGGGGCTATGGGCTCGTTCGGGAACGGGAGGAGTATGTGGCCTTCATGAACCCCGACGTACGGGTGGCGCCCGGGTGCTTCGAGCGGTCCGCTGCGGTGATGGACGCCAATCCTCAGGTAGGGTGTGTGGCGCCGTTGCTCATTCGGCCGGACAGGGTGACGGTCGACAGTGCGGGCCAGGTGTTGAAGCGAGGGGCATTGGAGGTTCGAGACCGCGGATATGGAGAAGCTCTGGGGCCGGAGTGGCTGATCTCCTGTCCGGTCTTGGCGGCATGTGGGGCGTTGGCGGTGTTCAGGCGTGAGGCCCTGGAATCAGTGATGGAGGATTGTGGGCCGTGGGCTGAAGGCTTCTTTTGCTTCTGGGAGGACCTGGAACTGGGCTGGCGTTTGAACAACGCCGGCTGGGTAGTGTCCTTCGAACCGTCGGCCCGAGCGGAACATGGACGGGGGGCCGGCGCCGCTCCCGGATCGGGCCCGTTGCGTTGGCGGCGTCCGCCCGAGTTGGAGGCGTGCATCATCACCAACCGTTGGATGACGCTGGTGCGTCACCTGCACGGGCTTGATCTCGTATGGCATGCACCCGTACTCTCGGGCTGGGATCTCGTGCTGGTTGGTGCCGGTGTTGTTCGCAGGCCCTCCCTCGTGCGCCACCTCGGCAAGCGGTGGCCGTTGGTGTGGAGGGAGCTGCGGGGTCGGGGGCGACGATCGAGGAAGAGACTGTCTGATCTACCATGCTGATTCGCTTGATTCTTGGGTTTTTTCTGGCCTACCTCCTGGCGTTGGTGGGGGTGCCGATGGCGCGCCGGGCGGCGCTGGATTTTGGTGTGGTCGATCGGCCTGACGGAAATCTGAAAAACCACTCCGAGCCGGTGCCCTATCTGGGGGGGCTGGCGGTCTTCATTGCATTTCTGCTATCCCTCGGCATGACCTTCGAGCTGGACTATGAGCTATTGGCCCTCCTTCTGGCTTCGACGATCGTCGCCACCCTGGGTTTGATCGATGACTTTGGCGTCTTGACCCCGAAGGCCAAGGTGCTGGGCCAACTCGTAGCGATTTTTGTGCTGCTCAGGGCGGGAATTTCGGTTCAGGTGGCGGTCCTTCCGATGTGGGCCCGGATCGTGCTGACGATCGTCTGGCTGGTTGGTCTGTCCAACGCCTTCAATTTGATGGACATCATGGACGGCCTTGCTGCCGGCGTGGCAATCATAGCCGCGGGATTCCTGTTGGCGGTGGCCAGCCTCAACGGGCGGTGGGTGGTTGCGGCGTTCACGGTCGCCCTGATCGGCGCCCTGCTGGGTTTTTTGAAATTCAACTTCTACCCGGCAAAGATTTATCTCGGAGATTCAGGCTCGCTCTTCGTCGGAATGACCCTGGGGGCCCTGGCGATGGTGATGGACTACACCCGCCACAACCACCTGGGTTGGGTGGCGCCGCTGTTCATTCTCGCCCTGCCCATCTTGGATACGGCCTACGTGACGGTCTTGCGCCTCAAGGCGGGCCGCAAGATATATCACGGCAGCCCGGACCATTTCCCCTTGCGCTTGCGGCGACGGCTGGGGGGGGGCACGGCGCGGACAGTGGTGGTGGTTTATGTGGCAGCAGTGATCAGTGGGGCCCTGGGGATTGTGGTGCTCTTCGTTTCCCCTCGGACGACCGTAATTATCATCGCGGCCTCAGTCGTTGTGGCTCTGATATTTCTTGCCTGGCTGGCCCGGGTCGACATGGAGCAGGCGTGACCCGGACGCTGATTCTCGGGGGCGGCTTGACCGGTCTGGTGACGGCGGAACGTTTGCAGGCTGCGGGCCGCCAGGCCGTAGTTCTGGAAAAGGAGGGCACTCCCGGCGGGGCCTGTCGGACCGAAGAGCGTGGACCCTATCACTTCGACCACACGGGGCACCTGCTGCATATCGCCCGGGATGAGACCCGCGAGTATCTCGAAGGACTGGGTGTGTGGTCACGCTTGACCGAGCATGCTCGGCGGGCGGCGATTCATCTCGGGGGAGCGATCACGCCCTACCCCATTCAGATCCACACATGGGGCCTCCCTCCGGAGATTCGGCGGGATTGCCTCCTGGGGTTCATTGAGGCATGGGCGAGGCAGGGGCCGGACCCGACGGATTTCTCCGAGTGGGTTCTGAGCCGGTTCGGGGAGGGTCTCGGGCGGCATTTCTTCTTTCCGTATAACGAAAAGCTCTTCCGGGCACGGCCCGAAGAGTTGTCGCTGGACTGGGTCGGGAGGTATGTGCCGAAGCCGGACCTCAAGGAGGTCGTCGATGGTGCGCTTGGCCTCCACGATCAGGCGGTGGGCTATAACGCACGATTCCGTTACCCGCACGAGGGAGGGATACGTTTGTTGGCCGACGCCGTGGCTGAGAAACTCTCCGATATGCGCCTCAAAACCGAGGTTGTAGCGGTTAACCTCAAGGAACGTTGGGTCGAGACAGCCAAAGGGGACCGCCTGCCGTGGGACCGGATGGCGGCCACTCTGGCCCTTCCCTTCTTGGTGGATCGCGTGGTCGGTCCGTTGCCGGACGATGTGGCGGCTGCCCGTCGGGCCCTGAGATGGGTCAACGTGCTCAACGTCGCCCTGGGTGTGCGCGGCCCGGCGCCTCGACCCGAACACTGGTTCTACTTTCCGGAGCCCGAATTCCCCTTCTACCGGGTCGGCTTTCCCTCCAATCACGGCCGGGTGGCGCCGGAGGGCAGTCACACGGTATCAATCGAAATCAGTCTTGACCCTGGAGTGACGGTGGACGAGGACCTGGTCGAGACGGGGGAGGCCGCCCTGGCCCGCATCGGCCTGTTGCGGCCGGAGCTGATCGAAGAGCGATTGGTGACAGTGCTCAATCCGGCCTACGTCGTGTTCGACCACGATCGAAAGCAGGCGGTCGCCCGTCTGCGGCGGTTCTTTTCGGATCACGGAGTGCACCTGGCGGGGCGGTGGGCAGAGTGGAAGTACTCGGCAATGGAGGACGCTATCCTCGACGGCATGGCGGTGGCCCGCCGTTTTCAGGCCTCCGGCGACAGGTGAAGCGGTGCTTCGGGTCCTCCATATCATTACCCGGCTCGAACTGGGAGGCGCACAACGCAACACGCTTTTCACGGCGGGAAACCTCGACAGATCGCAGTTTTCGGTCGGCTTGGCCTGGGGCCCCGGGGACGAGTTGGACTCCGAGGCGATGGAGATCGAGGATCTCGAACGGTTCGAGATCTCGGCCCTGATTCGACCCATCGCCCCCCGCATGGACCTCCGGGCCTTGCGAGAGCTCAGGCGGGCCATCTCGTCGTTCAGTCCGGACATCGTCCACACGCACTCGTCGAAAGCGGGCATCCTTGGGCGGAGGGCCGCCCACCTTGAGAAGATCCCGGTAGTGATTCACTCGATTCACGGCTGGGGTTTCACGCCACTTCAGTCACCGGTCAAGCGGCGGCTCTTGGTGGCGGCCGAACGGTGGGTGGCGCCCTGGACCGACCACTTCATCGCCGTGTCCCAGGCCAATATCGACCAGGGCAGGGCGCTGGGCTTGCTGGGTGACGACACCAGCCTGATACGTTCAGGCATTGATTTGTCGCCCTTCAGACAGTTGCCGGACCCGGTTCCGGTCAGGCGGCGACTGGACATTCCCGACGGCGTGCCGGTCGTGACGCAAATCGGTAACCTCAAATCTCAGAAGGCGCCCCTTGATTTCGTTAGGGTGGCGGCGATTGTCGCCTCGACCAATCCGGAGGTTCACTTCGTCATGGCGGGAGATGGGCCCTTGCGTGCGCAGGTCGAAGACCTCGCGGGCGAGCTGGAGATTGCGGATCGCCTTCACCTGCCGGGATGGTGGCACGACGTGCCCGGACTGCTTGCGGCAACTGATGTTGCCGTGTTGACTTCACGGCACGAGGGTCTTCCCCGCGCGGTCGTCGAGGCCCTGGCGGCCGGTGTTCCCGTGGTGGCAACGGCAGTCGACGGCACGCCGGAGGTTGTGCGTGACGGCATCAACGGGTTCCTGTCGCCTCCAGGAGAAGTAGAGCTTCTGGGGGCGGGGGTGAGTACCCTTCTTGAGGATGATGATCGGCGCAAAATGATGGGCAGGGCCGCAGCCGTTGGGCTCGAGGCCTTCGATATCAATCTGATGGTACGCCGACAAGAGGAGTTGTATCGATGCTTGATTTGCCGGAAGAGCTGATCGCCACGTGGTTCCTGGTTTTCGGGGCGATTGTCGGATCCTTCCTCAACGTGGTGATCTACCGTGTGCCCCTGAGGCGCTCGATCGTCAGCCCGGGGTCTTCTTGCCCCGGATGTGGAACGTCAATCCGCTGGTACGACAACATTCCGATCGTGTCGTGGCTGGCACTGCGGGCCCGTTGCCGCGCCTGCAGGGCGCCGATAGCCCTTCGATATCCCCTGGTGGAGCTGGCCGCAGGCCTGCTGGCGGTGGGAACCTTCTACCGTTGGGGCCTTACTGCCGCCGCCTTGGAAATCCTGGTCTTCTCATGGGTCTGCTTAGGTCTGGCCCTGATCGACTACGACCATCAAATCCTGCCGGACGTAATGACCTATCCCTTGATCCTCTTCGGTGTCGGAATGTCGTTTGCCGGGGGTGTGACGTGGTGGCTTGACTCGGTCATCGGGGCGGCATTCGGTGCTCTGCTGCCTATTGCGGTGATCGTGCTCTACAAGCTGATCCGCGGCGAGGAGGGCATGGGTTGGGGTGATGTCAAATTCCTGGCCGGCATCGGGGCTGTCGTCGGACTCGCCGGCTGTGTGTGGGTGCTGATCGTTGGAGCGCTGCTGGGTGCGCTGGTCGGCCTGGCATTGATGGTGTTGGGTCGCGGGACGGCCAAGACCGCGTTGCCGTTCGGGACGTTTTTGAGCTTGGCGGCGTTGCTCTACCTCTTCCTGCCGCCGGCCTGGCGCCTCTGGCCGCCGGTGATGTAGAAGCTGTCAGCTGTCAGCTCTCAGCAAGAAAGCACGAAGAAGAGGAATGAAGGAAGGTTTTCATCGTGTGGAGTCGCGATGAGTGCCTTTTCTCCCCAAGATCGTCGCGAGGTTTTGGTGAACCGTATCGTGGAGTACCTGGCGATAGAGCCTCGCTGCAGAGATTCCAGGAACCTGACGGAATCGGCCGATCTCGAGTTCCGGCGAGAGTGCCGCGCGCAGGACCATTTCGGCATCTGCCCATCTCGCATTCTCCATCAAACGTGCGCCTGCAGCCAGATGGACCTCAACCAGGCGTGGCTTCCTGTCAAGGGCAGGTCGAAAACCCCCAATGGTCGGCGGTCCCATCCTTCTCGACAGCACCGCAGCCTGAATCCGCACTTCATCAAGGCGGATCTCCAGCCTTGAAGGGTCCTTATCGAGAGCCTGCTCGATGGCATGCGAAGCACCTTCGAAGTCGCCCTTCGCAAGAAGAGCCCGGGAAAGAAGAAACCATGGCTCGGCACGATACCGGTCGATGACTGCTGCATTCCGGAAGCTATCGATTGCTTCACCAGGTCGGCCAAGGTTCATCTCCCGCATTCCCACGCCGATTTCCTCGGCATACTCCTGCTGCTGCCGAATCGCATCCCCGAATTTACCGGTATTGAGTTTCCAGATGGCATTGAGACGCCTCCAGGAAGACAGTTTGCCGTGCGTCGCACTGCGAACGGCCCGATACATCACAGCCAGTCTTGGGTTGAGTATCCTGTTCTCATCGACCTCGAGGGACTCTCGGTACCCGGGCGGAAGATCTCGACTGTAGTGTCCAATCCGCCAGGAAGATCGATCACTGACCGGGAGTCTCGCCAGGAAAGGGTCGGTCAAAGCAAATGAATCGATGATATGAACCCCAGGTCCCGCGAAATAGCCTGAAAATCCGACATTCTGAAGCACAACGACTCGACCCTGAGCCAACGAACGGAGTTCCAGCCCTAAAGAGGCCCATTCATGTTGGGGTAAATATGTGCCGGAGCGGATGGAGTGGACCATGCTGGACACGGGATAATAACGGCTCCGTTCGTCTGTGATCCCGTGCCACATCGCTGTCTTCGAGGGATCGAGCCCATGGTCAAATCCGGTCAAGAGGGGAGAACGGGGAGAAGAAAGACCAAGTGCCACCACGACCAGGGTGCAAAGGGCCATGAAACGGCGTCTCCCTGCGCCCGATTGACTGGTGCCCGAAACCACTACCAAGACCGCCAGCATAAAGGGAGCGGAAAAGAAACGACCCGCCATGAAGTCCCCACCAATGTGCAGAACCCACCCAAGATAGAGCACGATGCCGCCGGTCAAAACGCGAGATGGTCCCTCTCTCCGCAGAATGCCGACGCCGATCCCTGCGACAAGGACGGCTGCCGTCAGAGGGTCATGGACCACGGTATCCAGGAAATACCACGTTCCCTGCCTGATCAACGAGATCGAATCAAGGCCCGTCGCAAGCTTGGCCAGGGCCGTATTGGGAAACGGGGCAGCGTAGTAGAAAAGAGAAAAGAGCTCCCACAACAGCAGAGGCGAAAGACCCGAGGCTATCCCCAAGAGATTCCGCTCCGAAGCATTTCGGAATCTCCACACCAGCGCAGGAAACACGAGCAGAACGGCATCCGGTCGGACGAGAACTACCATCGAAAACAGGAGAACCGGCTGGAGTGAACCCATGAATCCCTGTGATTTCTTCCTGATGACGAGAACAAACAACACGAGGAGAAGGTGCAGAAGTGGATTCTCGAGACCGGATGTCGAATAATCGACGAATGTCTGGGAAAGCGCCAGCGTCAGAAGTGCCAAAGCACCCAGAGCAGGATCGGGCGCCCATTTCCAGCCGATCAGAATCGCCGCAATCGCCGTGAGGCAAAGGGACACAAGCATGACCGTCACGAAAGCCTCTTTCGAGAGGGCCATGATCGGTGCAAGGAAAAATACCCAGAGAGCGTGGGTGAAAACTTGGACCCGCTCATCGATGTTCCAGGTCAATCCAAAGCCATTGATCCAGTTGTCGATCGACCGAAAGGAGATGAAGGCATCGTCGCAGACCCACGCGTTTTTGAAGACCAGGATCAGGAGAAGAAACAATGTTCCCCATCTGGCCGGCCGAATCAAGAGATCCAGGAGGGCTTCAGACGGCCTTCCGGGAGCTTCACGGTTCATGGTATTCGCCTCTCAGCCGAGTCGTCATATCCGGAAGGAATCCCTGGCTTGGTCGGATCATTTTCTCCTCTCTCGAAAAGATAGCAGATCGACGATCCCCGCTTCGGCCCACCGTCACGAAGGCTGTTCCCGGGAAGGAAAGGTCGAAAATTCAAAAAACCGCTAAACTTCGTGTCATGGCCAAAGGAAGATTGTCAGGCCTGACAGTGGACTCTCTCCGTCTCCCGAAAAGCCTCGGACCGATCCTGCTGGTCTATTTGTTGGCTGTCTTGTGGACCGCCGGCGTGACGAACGGCGGGCACTCCCTGCCATATGACGCCTTTCGGGATACCGCCTGGTCCCAGAACATGCTCGAAGGAGAAATCTGGGCGGATCCCTCAATTCTGGGAGCGCCGTGGTGGTATGCCCCCGCCGGTCCTGCACTGATGGCCTCGATCGCCGCCTTTTCAGGCCAAGAAACGCCTTATGTCCACGCCCAATCTTCCCTGTGGCTCAACCCGTTGATACTGACGATCTTCTTCATTCTCATGTGGAGGAAGAAGGAACATACGAACGCGTCGTCGGCGTTGCCCATTCTTCTTTTTGGTTCCCTCTGGTGGATGACCCATCTTGCCGCGGCGATGCCCAGTATTCAAGGTGAGGTCCCGGCCCTGCTCACCCTGCTCTCGTGGAGTTGGTGTGTCGAAGCGCTGTTGGCCGGGGAGGATCGATTGAGAACAATCTTGCTCCGCGGGGCGGTGACGGGTCTGGGGCTTGCTCTGACGGCATGGTGGCATCCGGTCTGCGCTCTCGTCGCCGCGGGAGCTGTCGGTTTCCATGCCTTGAGTCTGGGCCTTTCCCGATGTGCCCAGTGGCAAAGGCTTGGGCTCATGCTTGGATCGACGGCAATCTCGGCCATAGTTTTTTCGGCGCCGCTCCTCGTCCACATCCTCACCATGGCCCGTCAGAACCCAGTTCCCTTTGATTATGTTGCTCCTGAGATGTCGGATCCCACCTTTGCCATCGGCGGCAGCACCCCTGCCGTCGGGCTCCTGGCGCTTGTCGGACTCATCCTGATCCTGAAAGACAGGCCCCGGCTCGGCTGGCTTCCCGGACTCCTCGCAGTCGCCATCATCGGTCAGGCGCCCGCCTACCTCTCCTGGTGGGAGCGACTGGACCTTCCCTACCTGGTTCCCCACGAATTCCAGTGGCACGGGCAGTTGGCCATTGCTGCATTGGCCGCTACAGGCCTCGTCAATATCATCCGGTTCGTCTTCGGTCATTTCGGAAAGTTCCCGGGATCACGCTTCCTTCCCCCTGTTGTCGGAGGGTTTCTCCTGATCGGCAGCCTGGCCCCCGCATTCTCCTATCTCCCGTTTGCTGGAGCCTATCTGGCGGACGTGAACGAAATCATTGCAATACGACAGGAAATCGTCGACTGGATCAAGAATTCGACAAGAATCGGTGACGTCATCGCATGCCCGGCCCCCCAGGCCTATATGCTCGTCGCAGGCCTGACCGGCAGGAAATGCGCCGCCCTTCCGGCCGGCCACACGAACCCCTCCGTCAATGCCTCCCGTCGGCTGACCCTGCTCTCGACACTTCAGACGACCCCCGATGAGGAGATCTTCCGCCAGACGGCTCAATCCCTGAAAGTAGATTTTGTCCTTGTCACGTTGAACTCGGAAGAAGCCGTCGATTTTCACCGTCGCATGAAGGAATGGCGATGGACGCGACAGGTTTTCTCATCCAGACGGGGACGGACCTCTATCTTCGAGGTTCAGGGAAATGGAGCCCGTAATGCCGGGGCAATCCGGTCCAGCCGCAGCGTTCCACCGATTGAGCCGCGCGATGCCCCTCCTTCCCTTCGGTAGATTTTTTCGAGTTTCCCGTTCGTGTGGGAGATCACTCTCTGGTGATGGTGATATTTCGAAGCTCGGAGGATCCTCCTTGAGCCGGGGTAAGGCGGGAGGTGATGCGAGTTGCGTTTTCCAGTACCAGTTTCCTCGGCAATGGACCATCAGCGAGTTTCACCCCGTCGTGGTACCGCGTGATTGCAACCTGGAGGGGGCTTGTCGCAGCGGCCTCAATCGTCCAGGTCCCGGCGCTCAGCGGCAGATTGTAGTAAGAGATGGGGTTTTCATCAGAAATGGTGACCACAAAAACGCCGTTCCCGTCCAGAAAGCTTGTCATTGTATTTCCGTCGAAAAGATAGCTGGGAATGGTGATTGAGTTCTCCTCCGAGATAATTCCAATTTTCTCGCTGTACATGCGTACCCAGATTTTTGATCTCACCTCGTGTGGTTCCCTGCCGAGAAAGGTGGTCAGGGTGTATTCGTGACGAAAGCCCGGTACCCTGAGCCCCTCGCCTGAACCGGTGTGGAAAATCACAAGGTCCGGCCGACGAGCGAAGATGTAGTTGTCGTCCCGTAGTTCATGACCTATCCAGCCCTGTCCGAAATCCTCAGGACGATGGTGCGGAAGGTAATCGTCGTTGAGCCCCAGCATGTCAATGCTGGGCAATTCCGACCAGTAGGGAATGCAACCCGCCGCGCTGACGGCTGCGACAGGTTGCGAGGGGCCGAAACCATTTTTCAGCATCAGACCGATCACCTGGCCGTCAAACTCGAAGCGTTCATGGATTGCCCGTTGGTTCTCGGGATCGGCATCTTGACGTTGAACGAAAGAAACGAGTCCGACAACTGCAATGAGCCCTAGAATGATCGTACTGGGGAGAGCGGAGAACTGACCATCGATCCACCGGAAAGCCTCAATCAGGATCATCGCCGCCACGACGACCACGGGCACAAAATGACGCCATCCCGGGAAAAGGTCTCCTCCCACCAGAGCCACGTAAATCATCCAGATGAGAGCCGGAAGAACCAACACAATGACCCGGTTGCTTGGAACTCGACCGATGAAACGGCGAAGAATCAGAAAAAGGGTCGCCACGATGACCGCGGCATCCATAATGGGGCGTAGGGCCGAATAACCACCTGAAACGTAGTCCAGCCCCGCAAAAAAGTGAAGCCAGGAGGGGCTCACCTTGACAAGAGCCGGGTTTGGCAGCCACTGACCATAATAAAAAAGGCGAAAAACTTCTTGGCCGAGGGTTGCCACGATGGGGAGCGCAATGATGGTTGCGACGAGGCTGAAGGAAGACCTGTTGATACCGCGAACGATCAGCAATCCCAGGGCCAGAGACAGGGTGAACAGACCGCCGTCTGGTCGCGTCAAGCAGAGAAGCCCCAGACACAGCGAAGCAGCAACGGCACTTTTCGGGTGGGGGCGACCGTCCGGATCCGTCAGGGGCAGGACAAGAACAAGAGCCCAGGCCAGGAGAGCGGCAACCAGGGGTTGTTCAAGTCCGCCGATGGACCAGATAGCTACCGGCGCCGCCAGGACGACCACCAGCGTTCCAACGACCGGAGGCATGAGATCTCTCCATGCTCTCAGTCGGGAGCTGTAACCGAAAGCACCGATCACCGCCGCGAAACAGAGAAACCCCAGTATCCGGGATGCGGCAACGAGATCCAAGCCCAGAAAGCCCAGCAGGGACACCAGGAGGATCCACAGCAGATTCGAATATCCCTCAACCGGTGTGCCCGCGGTCCAGGTCAGGCCATGACCGTCAAGAAGCCGCATGGCGTAACGGAGAGAGATCAGCGCATCGTCAGAGATGAAAGGCCAGTACCGACCGGCTCGAACCACGAGAATCGTCACTCCGAAGACGACAAGGAGAAGCACCATCCACCGACGAAGCGAGGCGGTTGTCAGGTCTGAGGATGGATCGTCCAATGCGTTCAACCCCTTCACCGCTGGGCAGCGAGAATACCCTCGATCAGCGCTCCATCCTGCTCGGGGAAGACCGTTCGGAGATCGAGCACAACCCGATCCTCCTCCATCCGTCCGATAATCGGTGGCATTCCCTGTCGCAGAGCGTCGAGCAGAGCTTGTCCCCCGGCTATCTCCAGGCCGTAGCCCGGCATGGTCTCGTCGGGCGTCGTGCCGCCGCCCAGCGTCGAACGGGTCGAACGCCCTTGAGCGGGGATGTCCTGGGCGCGCAGCCTTCGGCCGATGCGCCCGGTCCTGCGCTTGAGTGAGTCAATCGACGTTTCCAGCATGGCATAGAGGGGAATGTCCGTCAGCCGGCCGGCCTCGTGGGCGCGGAGAGTGCGGTCCATCAAGACCAGGGCGGTCTTGTCCGGTCGCAGAGCGCGATAGAGGGGATGGGCGCCCAGTGGCATCACCCACGCCTCGGAGCCGACGATAATCCCCGCCTGGGGCCCGCCGAGAAGCTTGTCCCCTGAAAAGCACACGATATCGGATCCCGCGTCCAGCAAATCGGTGACGGTCTCTTCGTGGGGCAGACCCCATCGGCGGAGATCGTGGAGGCAGCCGGAGCCCTGGTCGACGATCAATGGGAGTCCATTTTCGTGGGCCAATGCCGCCAGTTCGGCGGTGGAGGGGTTGGCCGTGAAGCCGACGATTCGAAAATTGGATTGATGAGCAACCAGCAGGGCGGCGGTATTCTCTCCGATTGCGGCCTGATAATCATGGAGGTGGGTACGGTTGGTACAACCGACTTCGACAAGCCGGCAGCCGGCCGCTTCCATGACGGCGGGCAGTCGGAAGGAACCGCCGATTTCGATCAGCTGTGACCGGGACACAATGACATCCCGCCCCTGTGTGAGGGCCGTCAAGATCAGAAGGAGAGAGGCTGCATTGTTGTTGACCATCACGGCACTTTCGGCTTTGCACACCCGGGCGATTTTCTCTCGCAGGGGGGCCAACCGTTGGCCGCGCCGTCCGGCTCGGACGTCGTATTCCAGGGCCAGATAGCCATGGAGGGACTGCGGCAGAGCCGTCGGCATCGGTGCGCGGCCCAGGTTGGTGTGGAGAAGAACGCCGGTTGCGTTGATGACGGCCGAGTAGGCCTCGGCCTCGGCGGCCAGGACCTTGGCCAAGATAATCTCTTCCAGTTCGGCCGCCGATGGAGGATCGCCGGCCCCGATCGACCGACGAGCGTCGTCCAGCGCTTCCCGGCAGGCTTCGAGGAGGGCAGTCCGACCCCATCGCCCAAGTGCGTCCTTCAGTTTGGGAGACTCCAATAATCGATGAACGGCGGGTAATCGGCGTAATGTGTTGGTCACGGGGGCATTGTACCGCGAGCCACTCGGCCGGACACGACGGATTTCGAACCAACGAAGAATCTCTTTTTCGATACGCATCAATACAGGTGCCGAGTTTCCAGTTTTCAGCCGGGCCTCCAGGTGTCGGCCCTCGAGCTTGCTGCAGGGAAGTTGCCAAGCGTCGGCAATCCGAGGGTATAATGCCCGTTCGGCGACGGGTGTTGCCGAGGAGCAACATGGACTTATCCTCGAAGATTACCGGCCTGGAAGGCAATCTCAGAACGCTGATCACGCGGTGGGATCGATTTTTTGCGGGCGACCTGAAGGTGCCTCCGACCCGGGAAAAGGAAATCCTGGGAAAGCGCCTGCGGGCGTTGGCGGAGGACTCCGGAGGAGCTCATGCGGGAGATCGATTCCGTCTCGACCAGCTCCAACACCGCTTCATGAGCTATGGGACGAACTGGGAGCGTCTGTTGCGCGAGCGCGAAGAAGGTATTCGGCGGTTCATCCCAGGGAAGAGGGAAGGGAGGGGCGTGTCGGTTTCGCCTCCCCCCCAAGAGTTGACGACCAACGCTCGACCGGTGGCATCCGTAGACCAAGTCGATGCCGGTGGGCTGTTCGAGAATTGGTGTGCCGCGAAGGCGGAGATCGGACAGGATGTCAAGATCGGTCGCCAGGCCTTCGAGGATCAAATTGATCGGCAGCGACAGGATATCGAAACGAGAATGGGTTCGAAGGTAGTATTCGAGGTCACAGTGGCCGACGGCAAAGTCAAGCTGACAGCCCGGCGGACCAGTAACGCGGACGACGAGGAGTGATTATGGGCTGGAGAGCCTGGTTAAAATGTGCAATAGGTGTGGCGCTCGCGTTGAGCGTTGTGATCGAGGTCAGGGCCAAACAGCCGATTTTCGTTAGCTGGCTGGTGGCCGACGATCCCGGGGATCAGACCATCCTCCATTTTTGGGAACGGTATGAGCAGGAGGAACTGTCTGCGACCGAAATGGTCGATCTGGGGACGATGCTCTTTTATCGTGGCTATCCCAAGGATGCCGTTCGGATCCTTGAAACTGCCCTGGATCAGGATAAAGAGTTATACGAGGCTTGGTTTCGGATCGGACTGGTCGAACATCAGCAGGGCAATCTGCGGGACGCCCGGATCGCCTACAAGCGGTGTCTTAAACTGCTCAAAGGGCACGGGTGGTGCAATTTCTACCTTGGCCTGCTGGAAGAACAAGAAGGTCATGGCAAGAAGGCGATGGAGTATTTCCGGGCCGCCTTCCGATATGCCCCGGTCTTGGCCGATCGGGAGGTCAATCCCGAGATGGCCAGTTCGGACCTTTCGCTGGGGGCCTGGCTGATGATGGCACAAGAGAACGCCTTCAAGAGCTCATTGCCGATGCCGTTCCTCCATCCAAACAGGGTCAATAAGGTCAAAGCGACATTTGCCGTGGAAGAGAAAGAGGCCCAGGCCGAGGAAAAGGCAGAAAAGAGACAAGAGAATGGGGCTGAGAAGGTTGAGGCGGTGCGAAGAACGGAAGAAGCCACCTCCCCAGGCGGTACGGCGAAGGTGATTTCCGCCACCGGCCGGAAAAAGACCCCGAAGAGCAAATCCCCTCAGAGCCCGGGGGCGTCTGTTTCCGAGAGGTCCGGGGGCACGGGAAAACACCCAACGCCGACGCCGTCCCTGGGTTCTGAAAACGACACCCCCTTTGGCCTGCCGGGCAATCGGAATACCTCGGCCGACGCCTATCCGGGGTTTTAGACGTTGAAGCGGAAGTGGACGACGTCGCCGTCGGCCACGGAGTAGGTCTTTCCTTCCAGCCTGAGCGTCGCGTTGGTACGGCAGTCGGCCAGACTGCCGGTTTCCAAAAGGTCGTCGTAGGGCACGACCTCGGCTCGAATGAAACCCCGTTGGATGTCCGAGTGGATGGCTCCGGCTGCCTCGACGGCTGGAGTTCCCCGGCGAATGGACCACGCTCGGCACTCGTCCTCTCCGACGGTGAAGAACGAGATCAGCCCAAGGAGGTGATAGGAATCTCGGATGATCCGATCCAGGGCCCGGTCGTCGAGGCCGAGGTCCTCCATGAATGCGGCGGCATCGGCGGCGTCCAGATCGGCTAACTCGCCTTCCAGCGTGGCACATGCAGAGGAAAAGCCCATTCTGGGGCGGTCTTTCAGGGCCGCCCAGGCGGAGTCTTCAAAGGGGCTCGTACCGACGTCGGCTTCGTCGAGATTGACGACGACCAACATCGGCTTCATGGATAAGAAGGTGAAGCCCCGAAGCTCCTTCTCCTCATTTTCCGAGAAGTCTACGGCCCGCAACGGACGCCCATCCTCCAGGACCTCGTGACATTTTCGAAGGACTGTCTGCTGCCGCTCCAAATCCGGGACCTTCCTCTTCTTGATCTCCTTTTGCAGCCGTTCAAGGCGTTTCTCGACGACGAGGAGATCCTGGAGCAGGAATTCTTCTTCAATCCGTTCGACGTCGCGAATGGGATTGACGGTCAAGAGCGGGTGGGGCACGACGTCACTTTCAAAGGCCCGCACAACGACCATCAAGACGTCCATCGTTCGGAGTTCCGAGATGTTGAGGCTGCCCTCGCGGCCGTGTTCGGCGGGGATGCCCGGTACGTCGACATATCGTATCGTGGCCGGGGTGTGCTTCTTGGGGTTGAAAAGAGCGGACAGCCGATCCAGCCGTTCGTCGGGAACCGTGGCCATGCCGGTGGTCACGGCGTCGTGCCGGGCGTCGGCCGCCTGTCCTGTCAAAAGTGTGAAGAGTGTGCTCTTGCCGCTTGCGGAAAGTCCCAAGATTCCGATGTCCATACCGCCTCCTGCGCGATCCGGGAGAGTAGCAGAAATTCAATCGTGAGACAGATGCTTCGTCTGCAAGACCCAACATCAATCAAGAGCCTAAACCGTGAGACTCCCTGGCAGAGCCAGTCGGAATCAACATTTGCTCTCGAAGACACTGATACACAAGCTTGGCTTGGACAGCGTATCCCAGGGCGTTGGGATGTTCGTTGAGGCAACCCTCAGTGAAGAGTTGGGTGATGCGTGCCTCGCCGAGGGCTGACAGGATTCCAGGGCCGATATGACACGCACCGAGTCCGCGGGACTCGAGTTCGTCGAGCAGGGGCCGATAGGTCCACCGCTGGTGGGACCGAAAATATGCCAGGTCCTCACCGGTGGGGATCATGACGACCAACGGTCTCTTCCCTCGGATTGTTGCATCTTCGACAAAACGGGTGATGATTTCCACCGTGACCTGAAGGGCGCCGGAAGGATGGTCTGCATTGTAAAACTCGGCCCACCGCGGTCTTCCCTGAATCGCCGCCCGAAATCGGTAGCCCCTCACAACTCGGGTCAGAGACAGGCTGTACGGGAATTCAATCCGCGCAACGCCTGCGTGACTCCTGCTGTACGGGGCGAAGTAGTCGTCAGGGGAAAACCACTCCGGATTCTCGAGAAACGGCCGAAATTCAAGACGCGAAAGAGAGATTGGTGGCACATACTCAAGCTGACGTTCGGGACCAAGTGTGAATCGTGGTTTGAGTCCGTATCCACTTGCCGGGTTTATCAGATCAAGGAAACCGGTGACATTCCTGAGGATATTTTCCGAAAGGACTCCCAATACGACAATCGGAGCAGTGTCGATCCGATTGGTCGCAAAACGGAGGTAGGCCTGGTCGGTTCCGTATCCGCAAATTCCAAAGTTATGAACCCGATCCCCAAGGAGAGCCGCCAGAACATTACTGTAGGCCTGTTCAGCGTCAACGGGCCATGACCAGGTCCATGAATCCCCATAAAGCGAGATCAATGGTTGGGTTTCGAGTGGGTTCGGGAATGCGGGGATGACCCGTGAGCCCACCGTGTCCCAGACCATATCGTCGGCATGTCCGGCCGCCCAACCCAGGAGTGGGTCGTGGACTCTCAGAAAACTGTCGTAGGAGGGGAATGCCGGCTCGTAGAAAAAATAGGATTTTGCCTGCAGCCAGTGGCTCCCCAAAAGAGCGATGCCCTCAATTGAAGCCAATGTCAGAAGAAGGAGGGCGAGGCACATCACAGATTGGCGGAGGCCCGTTCGAGTCGAAAGAAACAGCCCTTTCATCCGGTGACACGCTGACAGGTGATGAAGAGCGTCGGCGCCTCGACGAAGCCGGCAGCGGTCTGATACCAGGCGAGGTCGGTCCCGACTGCCTCGGTGCGCCTGAGCATTAAGGACAGCGCTCCGGACACTTCAACCACCGGTTGAAAACCCTCGACGGCGCCGTCGTCCAGCCAAACGCCTTGCGCCCGCAGCCGGAAGCTGTCGTTTGCCGGATCGGTGACAACCGGGGCCACCAGCCGCAGGAGGTACAGGGAGCGGCCGGCGTTTTGGAGGAGTTCGGCCGGTGAGACGCCGGGATCGGGATTGACTCGGAGAGCCCCGATCCCGGTGGTGGGATAGTCACGATAGGAGAAGCGCCGTGCCCCCCCGCGGGTCGGTTCTCCATAAAGTTGCGCTTCGAAGTGGCAGGCGAGACGGTGCCGGGGAACGCCATGGTCCAACAAGATGTGACGACCGGTGGGCAGGCCCTCCCCGTCGCAAGGGGCCACCGGAGGACAGTCGGATGCGCTCCGGTCATCGGTCAGCGTCAGGGCCTCCGAGCCCAGCCGTCCGTTTCGGTCGAGGAGCATGGCCAGGGGGTCGTCGTCTTCTGGTGTGGGGAGAAAGAGAGACGAGAGGGAGCCCAGGAGGTGCGCCCCAACTTCGGGGTGGAGCAGGATGTTGAACAGGCCGTCGCGGCTGACCGTGGGACCGCCGGCCAGGATGGCCCGGTTACACATCTGTGCCGCAACGACCTCCGGATCGAAATCCTCCGGCCGTTTGACCCAGACCCACTCATGGTGCGGGAGCCGGTCCCCATCTCGCGGGCCTAACTCGACCAGGAGTGAGAGCGTGGCATCGTGCTGGGAGGCTACGAAACCGTCCCCAGTGGCAAGCAGCCAGGCATAGGTGCCCTCTTGAAATACCAGCCGTCGGATCAACAGGGCCGCGCCGGACGCCTGGAGGACGCCGCGGGTCAAGGCTTCGGCGACATGAGAAGCCCAGGCGGCGCCGGGCAATTGCCGTGGTGGCGCCACATCCGTCAAGCCGAGTAACCGTGAAGGGGGAAGAGGGTCGAACGGCAGAGGTGTCAGCGATGAACTCGCAGCTTCAACTGCAACCCGAGCAGCATGGGCTTCCAGACCCGACGCCGCACCAAAGCCGGCTTCTCCCCGGCCGGTCATTCGAACGGCAACGCCGGTCTCGTGGACCATCGAGATCTTCAGTGGGGGGTCGGGCTCGAAGACCATTTCGCGAAGGGTGGAAGCCTTGGCGAAGACCTCCCACCGGGTGGCGTTGGTATGAATGACCATATCCCGGGTCGATGTCGCCGTACGGTGGAGGCGTTCGATGGGGTCGGAGACTTCAGTCACACGCCCTCCGCGGCGCCAATCCTGATTTCATTCCGATTGGGTAGTACCAGGCCACCGGCGAACCCTACACCACTTCCATCGTGCGAACGAGCATTGTTGGGGCCTCCGCCCCGGTTGGCAGGGGCAGACCGGCCTTGAGGCACCAGGCAAGCCTCCAGTCAGGCGTAGGATCGTCACCGAAGTCTGGTTCAATCGATCGCAAAATCCCCAGAACGTCCCCGCCGAGTTCGAAGGGTGCGAGGGCTCGACGCCGGCGACCATGGCGAATTTCCCAGCCCTGTTCGACTCGCAGGATCACCTGGCCCGAACGGGGGTCGACGGACGCACCGCTCAATCGCGTGACGACCAGGCCGTTTTTCAGGTCGTTCTCGAGGGCCTCGGGATCGGTATGACCGGGAGGTACGACCACATTGGACATCCGTGGAACGGGGGCCTGGTTCCAGGCCGCCCTGCGTCCCCGTCCGGGCGCGCGGTCCAGCTGAGAGGCCGTTAAGCCGTCACATAAGGCCCCGCAGACGACGCCGCCGCTGAGCAAATGAATGGGCTCGGCCAACACGCCCTCGTCGTCTGAGGAAAAGGCGCCGGGCAGGTCGAAGCGGGTCGGATCATCGATGACGGTAAGAGTGGGAGGGCCGACGATCGATGCCTCGGCTCTCTCGAGGGGGGACCCTCCGTCACTGATGACGTCGCCCTCCAGGAGGTGGCCGACCAGTTCGTGCATCAGCACGCCCGCGGTACCCGACGTGAAGATAACCGGCAGTTGATCCCCGCCGCTCGGTCGCCACACCCGGCGCTGGGGGCATTCGTTGACCAGTGCCGCCCACTGGGTGAGGCCGGCGTGGTTCCACGTGGCCAAGAGTGAGCTGGAACCGGGGGCCAGAGCTTCCAGTCGGATCAGGAGGGGCGTGTGGATTTCTTGCCACTGGCCCGGTCGAATGACGGCTGCCCGTCGCTCGAGGATCAGCACGGTCGCATCACCGACAGAGGTTGCATCCACCCAGGTTTCCACCGTGTCTTTCCAATTCCGAGGGGCGTCCAGGTCTGGCGGCGGCAGAGGCCGCAGGAGATGGAGTTCGCGGGTATCGATCCGGCCGGAGAGGAGTTGGGCGATGGTCTTGGGCGAGGTGCCGGTCGCCGCCACTATCTCGTGCCTGCTCTCAGTTCTCGTTCGTACGGCAGCCCCCTCGGTTCGACACTCTTCGACCCAGCGGGCTTGGCGTCGCACGTGGAGCCGAAGCTCCAGCCGTCGTTCGATGTAGAGGTCGATCAATCCGGCATCGGCCTCCTGGCCTCGACTGCACCACTGGGCCAGGGCCTCGAGCCACCGGTGGTCGAACGCAGGTTCCGAGGGTTGCATGTTCGTCACGGCGCAATCCTACCGGATCGCGGTAGAATGCCGAACGGATGACGGTGGCGGGGGGATTGCCTCAAGGAAAATTGCCGGACGATACCGTTGGGAAACCGTTCTCCATTTTGGAGGAGCCTATGAACCAAGATGTTCTTGCGGCCCTGAACCAGCGCCTGGAAGCCAACAGGGTCGGGGGCGGGCAGGCCAGGATTGACAAACAACACCAACAGGGGAAGCTGACCGGGCGAGAGCGGGTCGAATTCTTTCTCGATGAAGGCACCTTCGAAGAAACCGATGCACTGGTCGAACATGGGTGCACCGATTTCGGCATGGCCGACACGAAAGTCCCCGGGGACGGCGTTATCACCGGGCACGGGCGGGTCGACGGGCGTCCGATCTTCGTCTTCGCCCAGGATTTTACGGTCTTCGGGGGCTCCTTGTCTGAAGCCAACGCGGCCAAGATCTGCAAGATCATGGATCTGGCTCTCAAGGTCGGGGCGCCGGTCGTCGGACTCAACGACTCGGGAGGCGCTCGCATCCAGGAGGGAGTGGCTTCCCTGGCGGGCTATGCCGACATCTTCCTGCGCAATACGATCTCCTCGGGCGTCGTGCCTCAGATCTCTGCCGTGATGGGCCCCTGTGCCGGTGGCGCCGTCTATTCCCCGGCGATCACCGATTTCGTGTTCATGGTCGAAGAAACGTCCTATATGTTCGTCACGGGGCCGGACGTCATCAAGACCGTGACGCACGAAGAGGTGACCAAGGAGGAACTCGGCGGCGCCATGACCCACAACAGTGTGTCGGGCGTCGCTCACTTCGCGGCACAAAACGACACCGACTGCCTGGCTCAGATTCGAAAACTCCTGTCCTTCCTGCCGGCCAACAATGCGGAGCCGCCTCCGGTGGTGGGAACCGACGACCCTCCCGACCGTGAAATTCCGGAATTGGATGACTTCGTTCCGGCCGATCCCAACAAACCCTATGACATCAAGAAGTTGATCCGATGGACGGCCGACGATGGGGACTTTTTCGAAGTCCACGAGCACTTTGCCAAGAACATCGCTGTCGGGTTCATCCGCATCGGCGGTCGAACCGTCGGGGTCGTCGCCAATCAACCGGCGCATCTTGCGGGCACCTTGGACATCGATTCGTCGGTCAAGGGCGCCCGGTTCGTTCGTTTCTGTGACGCATTCAACATCCCGCTGTGGATCGTCGAAGATGTTCCCGGCTTCCTGCCGGGTACGGCACAGGAGTGGGGCGGCATTATTCGGAACGGCGCCAAGCTGCTCTTTGCCTTGGCGGAGGCGACGGTGCCCAAGGTCACGGTCATCACCCGGAAGGCCTACGGCGGCGCCTACTGCGTCATGGGTTCCAAACACATCCGCACCGACGTCAATCTGGCCTTTCCGACGGCTGAGATAGCGGTCATGGGCCCCCAGGGCGCGGTCAATATCTTGTACAAGAACGAGATCGCCGCCGCAGACGACAAAGAGGCCGTTCGTGAGCGGAAGGTCGCGGAGTACCAGGAGCTCTTTGCCAACCCCTTCGTCGCGGCGGAAAAAGGTTATTTGGACGAGGTGATCCTGCCCCGCATGCTCAGACGAAAACTGGCGGCTTCATTCTCGCTGCTGGCGAGCAAGCGGGACTGGATGCCGACCAAGAAACATGGAAACATCCCGCTATGAAGCTCTTGATCGCCAACCGCGGTGAAATCGCCGTTCGCATCATCCGCGCCTGCAGGGACCTCGGGATCGGCACCGTTGCCGTCTATTCCGAAGCCGACCGGCTTTCGCCCCACGTCTTGATGGCCGACGAAGCGATGCCAATCGGTCCGGCGCCGGCTCGGGAGAGCTACCTCCGGACCGAAGGCATTCTCGAAGCCGCAAAAATCTCTGGAGCGACCCTGGTGCACCCGGGCTACGGGTTCCTGGCAGAAAATGCCGAATTCGCAGAAGAGGTCGAGGCACAGGGCCTCATCTGGGTCGGGCCGCCCCCTGAGGTCATTCGAGTGATGGGGTCCAAGACCGAAAGCCGGAAGCTCGCGGTTCAGGCCGGTGCGCCCCTGATCCCAGGCATGTTGGAACCCTTGGCGGATCTTGCCGAGCTGGAGGCATTCGTCGAGGAACATGGTCTCCCGGTGTTGATCAAGGCGGTTGCCGGGGGTGGTGGAAAGGGCATGCGGGCGGTCCACGAGAAAGAGGACCTCGGGCCGGCGTTTGACCGTGCCCGTTCCGAGGGGGCCGCGTATTTTGGTGACGAAAGGGTTTACGTCGAGCGACTGGTCGACAGGGCCCGCCATATCGAGGTCCAGGTGGCCGCGGACCAGCACGGTTCGGCCGTTTATGTCGGCGAGAGGGAGTGTTCCATCCAGCGCAGGCATCAGAAGGTCGTAGAGGAGTGCCCCTCGCCGGTGGTCGGGCCAGAGCTGCGGCGGCGCCTCGGCGAAACGGCCTTGGCGATTGTGCGGGCCTCGAATTACAGTTCCGTTGGAACGGTGGAATTTCTGCTGGCCCCTGATGGACAGTTCTATTTCCTGGAGATGAACACCAGGCTCCAGGTCGAGCATCCGGTGACCGAAGAGGTCTTCGGTATCGACCTGGTCTGTGAGCAGATTCGTATCGCCCTTGGTGAGAGCTTGTCCCTCCGGCAGGAGGACCTCGTTCCCCGGGGGCACGCGATCGAGTGCCGGATCTACGCCGAAGATCCATTACGAGGCTTTGCACCCTCGCCCGGTGTGATCCAACATCTGCAACGACCGGCGGGGCCTGGTGTCAGGGTGGATTCCGGTGTCGTCGAGGGGTCAGTCGTGCCCTTGGACTACGACCCGATGCTGGCGAAATTGGTGGTTTGGGGTCCGGATCGACAGACGGCGCTGCAGCGGCTCAAGAGAGCTCTTGGCGAGTATCAGGTGCTGGGTATCTGTACAACCTTGACCCTCTTCAGAGCCCTGGTCGATATGGAGGTCTTTCAAAAGGCCGACTTCCACACGACCTTCCTCGACCAACTCTTGGCAGACGAGGGCCTGGAAGAGCTGCACCGGCGCCAGGATCCCGAGGCCGAGGAGGCGTCGTTGATCGCCGCAGCCTGTCTGGCGTCGTTGGATGCAGCACGGTTGGGCGACGATCTGTTTGACCATGGCGAATGCGGCGGATGGTGGAACGAGGGCTTGCGCCAGCAGCACGGGAGGTTCCCGCGATGAAGTGGATTGTCAAAGGCGCGACCGCGGCCCGAGAGGTTGAGGTAGAGCGGGAAGGCGAGCATTTCGTAGTGACGTTCGACGGTGTCAGGCGGGTCGTCGACTACATCCCTCTGGATCGCACGATCGCCTCTTTGAGGTATCTCAACAACGGGCACAGCTTCCATGTCACGGCCCATCGCGAGGCCAAGCGAAGCTACAGGGTCGCCGTTGGTGACCGGGAGTTCACCTGGGACGTCTTGACGCCGGTCGAAGCCGTGGCGTCCGAGGCCAGAGGTGCCTCGGTGGGTTCGGCACGGATTATGGCCCCGATCCCAGGCAAGGTGGTCAGGGTCAATGTGGCCCCCGGGGATGATGTGGAGCAGGGCCAGTCGATCGTCGTCCTCGAGGCGATGAAGATGGAGAACGAGCTGGAAGCGGAGCGGCCCGGCCGGGTGGCAACTGTTCTTGTCTCTGCCGGTGACACGGTCGATGCCGGGGCGGTTCTGGTTGAGTTGGAAACGGAGGATCATGGGTGAGGGGCGGACCCGGCGAAGCCGGGTGCTATCAGCTGTCAGCTCTCAGCTGTCAGCTCTCAGCCTTTTCTTCCTCCTGACGTCGTCCGGTCTCTCTGCGGCCACATGGTGCACGATCGACCTCAAGGTGAGAGATGAACGTGCCGAGGTGGTGGCGGGCGTTGACGTTCATGCCGAAGCTCTATTGTTGTTTGAAGCTCGACGCCAGGAGACCGGTCCCGACGGGTCAGCGGTCTTGCTGGGCCTTCCGGCCGGAACCTACCGGCTGGAGATTACCCGTGAAGGCTATCAGTGGCTTGAAATCCAGGATGTGCGGTGTGAGCCCAGCAGTGTCACGCGGTTGGCCGTGACGCTCGAAAGGACCGAAGGTGACGAGGTTGTCATTCTGCCTTCGGGGCCGTCAGTTGATCCGGAGGGCACGGTGGTCGGCCATCTTCGATCTCGAGAGGCGTTGCAGTTGTTGCCGGTGAGTGTGACCGACGGTGCGGGTGGCGCCAGGTTGCGGCAGGATCAGGCGAACGCCTTCGAGGGCGTCTTGCGAGCGGGGCATCCCGACCAACCCGGACCCCTATTAGTGGTTGTTCCCCGCCACCCGGCGCGCGGTTTTCACGGCCGGGTGGCGATCGATGTTGGCGGAGGTCTCCAGGCTCGACCGACCGGCACGCGGGGCGACGTCACCGGGCTCGATGATGTCATGCGAGCTCAATTCTCCATAGGCGGGTTTCCGGTCGGCGACCGTCTTGGGACCTTTGTTGCCTTGGAGACTGAGACGGCGGACTTCGAAAGCCGGGTGGCATTTGGCGACGACGCCTCCGGCGAGGAAATCCGTCGTGGGCGAATATGGGATCAGAAATCAGTCCTGGCCTACGGCGCCGTTGACTGGATGGCAGCGCCGAATCACCGCGTCGATCTGCGCTTGAACTGGGACCGTAGGCGGCAACAGGGTGTGGCGTCGAGCCTGCACGTGGCGCCCGAGAGCCCCCTGCCTGGAGGTGATACCGACCATTTGAGCAGTGCCCTTGGGCTGGAATGGGACGCCCTGGTGTCGGACGCCCTGTTTTTTCGAGCGGCGGGCGGCTTTTCCGATACAACAGATCAGTGGAGGCCGACAAACGCCGGCCCCATGAGACAGGACCAGAGCCCGGATGGGTCCTGGAGCGCAGGCCTGGGAAACGGCATCTGGACGGACGATGGGGGTGTTGCGGCGTTCGAACAGGCCATTGACGACCTGCATGTCGAGGCCGGCCTCGAATGGTCCCTGGGGCAGGGACACCGGCTCGGAGTCAAGCTTTCGTGGCGTCGGGAAGATCGGGACCTGAGGTACGACGGGGCGATAGAAGGTGGGGAACTCGGGATCCGAACAATGTACCGGGGACCGGTTGCCGAGCGTCGGGATGCTCTCGTTCCCCCAGGGGTCAGCCGGGGCCTTGAAGAGGTGCGGCGGCTCGTCCTGCGGGATGCCTGGAGGGCGGGTCCGGGTTTGACCATAATTCTTGGCCTGGAAATGACGAATCTTCGCTTCAATGCGGGCGGAGATCGCCCGAACTACTCCTTCGAAATCGACGAGACCCTCTCTCCCCGCCTGGGCCTTGTCTGGGATTTCGAGGGAGAGGGGCGGTCTCGGGCGTGGGCGCATTGGGCTCGCTTTCGGCAGGCCCCCGGCGAGGCCGCCAAGTGGCGGCTGACCGGCGCCCTGGACGTTGAAACGCTGTTTGTCGACGACGACGGGAGCCTCTGGGAGCGATTGCCTGGTCACATCGATGTGGACTCTGGCCTCGAGCCGGCCGTCATCGACGAGACCGTGTTCGGTGTGGAGTACGAAATCCTGTCCCACCTGGTCGTCGGAGCGGCCGGCATCATTCGGGTGTCGAGAGGAGGCTTGGCGTTTCTGACCGAAGACGGTGGCCGGACCTTGATCCTGGGTACGCCCTCGGGTGACGCCTGGTCCGAGGATTTGGAGAGTGAGGTCCTCGAAAGCTGGGCATGGGTGCGTAAGCGCCTGGCCAACGGGTGGCAGGCGGAGGTGCGTGTGGGGTGGCGCCGGAGCCGGGGCGCCTGGCCGGGCCCCCCGGACTTCGATCTGGTTGATCTGGACCGGGAATATCTGTCCGACATTCTTTCTCCTGCAGCCCTGGAGGGCGCCTGGGGCCCGTTGCCTGACGATCGTCGGTGGTGCGGGGAGGTCAATGGCTCGTGGGCTTTCGACGCCGGACCTTCACTTGGCGGCCGCCTGTCCTACAAATCGGGAGCGCCGGTGTCGTGGTTGGGGGCGTTGGCCGATGGCCTCGGCCTGGATCGCAGGTTCGCCGGAAACAGGGGCGCGGCCGGCCGGACGCCTGAGTTGTGGCGGTTGGATCTCGTTGGGTCGTGGCCCTTCGCACTCGGCGAGGGGCGGCTCGAGGCCTACCTGGAATTGAGCAATATCCTGAATTCTCAACGGGCCATCTCCCTGGACGAGCGCTGGACACTGCTTGATGACGGCCAGGTCGCCGGTCTCGATCCGGACGAGCAGCGGACCGCCGGGACCTGGGGAGAGGCCCTGGTTGTGCAAAAGCCCCTGGAGCTGAGAGTCGGCTTGGCCTATAGTTGGTAGGGACATCGCGCATAGCCCGGAGGGCGATCACGGCGAAGCCGTGGACCCGCGAAGCGGGTAGCGTGGGCAAAAGGCCGGCACTGCTCCCGGCGCCCTTGGGGAGCTCTCAGCAGGGCAGCGGGTCCGTTAGGTCTGCGCAACATTGCATTAAGGCGGAAACGAGTATCGGGTATCGAGTATTAAGTGTCGGGCTTTGCCCTACTTCTCCTCCACCCCTGGTTCAATAAATGCCTTGACCTGATCGAATGAGGCTTGGCGCGTCACCTGGTCCATCAGGCCGACCGAGACGGTGTAACTGCCGCTTTCCATCAGCAGG
>DAOWGJ010000109.1 GCA_030637505.1 Holophagae bacterium | reverse complement strand
TTGTTGCCATTGTCGAGAACCCACGGCGGGAGAAGGCCTCTGCGATCAGCGGAACGCTGGTCATTGGCGGCCCATGGTTGACCCCGTGATTGAGGGCATCCAGACCGGAGAACATCGTGTAATGCGATGGCAGGGTCCACGGCGCCGAGGCAACAGTGTTTTCGAACAGCACACCCCGCTCGGCCGCCCATCGATCAAGACTCGGAGTGGTTTTCCGCTCATACCCATAGCCGGACACATGATCCGCTCTCAGAGTATCGATCGAGATCAACAACACATTGAGGTCTGTTCCGTCTTTTGTCCGAGGCGACTGCCGCCTGATGATCATTGGCGATCCCCACACGGGCAAACCCAGGGCCCGATTAACCTGGGTATCACTTGAAGTCGAGAACTCGAGCACGATCGGACCCGATCGGGTGGTCGGCAGGGCCACTCTTTCTTCGAACCAGCGGTCCCCCTGTCCCTGGGCCGGATCGAGGGTCCGGCTCCAAATAGGCTGGTGATCCTCATTGCCCGGGCCCTTGACTCTGATTTCGAACAGAGTTTCGGCCCGAATCCCCTGTTGCAGCCCTACGGCAAATTCCAAATGGTCTCCGACCTCCGCATCGACCTCCCAGATCCAGGGTTTGGCGAGGGGACCCAGGCGGGCAGGCCGGACCGTCTCATCCAGAATGACCTGCCAGTCGTCGTTGAGGGCCCGTTCCAGGCGCTCGTCGTTGATTTCGAGATGAAGTGTACGAAATGCACTCAGGCGAAACCTGTGTGGCGTTTTACCGGTCGGCACGATTCGGAGCCGCTCGATCGGCCCCCTCCACAGTGGGTGCACCGCCAGAAAGAACCATAGTGGTTCTTTCCCGGAGGTGTTTTCGATAGTCACCCTGCGGGCTTCTTCAAACTTCTGGCCCGGCCCTGCCCACTCCAAAGTGGCCCGTCCGACCAGAGCCGATCCGACAACCTCGACGGCATCGACCGTTGACGCCTCAAAGGCCACATTGCCTAAAACCTCGGGGTGGCCCGAAGAGACCGAACACAGGGCACCGCGAGATTGATTCGGTTCGTTTTCGATCTCGATGTTCCGGAATTCCCAGAAACTCTTCATAGACTTTTTCGAAAACGGTACCTCGTCGACCAGGCCGGAATCCGAAAGGTCTTCGACCCGAAACATCCTTTCAGGGGTTTCCGGAATCAGACGAAGTGCGACGGCAGGTCTTTTGTTCTCAAACGAAAACCCCCCGCATCCCCATAAAAGCCACAAAACCACCGAGACGATGCCGACGCCGAACAACGCTGTAAATAAATTCTTCCTACTCCACATATCCAAGTGCCCTCAGCTGTTCCGTTGTGTCTTCATCGGCCTGCATTTTCTCCGCAGAAGGGGCGGCACCCATCAATGCCATCATTGCCGACATCTGATCACGGAGTCCTTCGGTTGTTTCAGGATCAATTGTGGCCAGGTTTCGGCGTTCCTCGGGATCCTCCCCGAGGTCGAAGACCAACTCGATGCCATCCGAACGAGTGATCAACTTATGGGAACCGGCAACCAGGACAGTACTGTCAGGACCGTAAGCCGGGCTCTCGATCAAGAGGGCGTCCCACGGTTTCGGCGCCTCGCCCCGCAGTCCCAGGATCGGCGCCAACGACCGGCCCCGCATCTCGGCCGGTGCCTCCATGCCCAACATACCAAGGAGGGTCGGCGCGACATCCAACAGGCTCCAGGTCGCACTGGATCGTACGCCTTCGGTGATGCCCGGCCAACTGAACACCAGGGGCACACGGACGACTTCTTCGTACATCGCATGCCCGTGGCCGATGCCGTAGACGTTGCGGGGATCTCCCCCCATCTCAACCTCCTCGGCCGCATGCTGCCAGAATTCCTCGCCATGGTCGGAGGTGACGACAATCAGGGTGTCCGACAGTTCGCCGAGTTCCTCAAGGACCAGGAGGAGTCGTTCGATCTCGGTATCGACATAGCGCATTGTGCCGTCGTTCAGGGCAACCTTACGGCGTCGATAGTCTTCAAAATCCGCACCAACCGCATCCTTGCCTCTCCCGTAGGCCCAGTTCTTGACCTTGTTTTCGGTCATGTCGTCACCTTCAACGGCAAAAAGAACAGCAAATTCTAACGGAGGTTCAACCGGGAGATGAAGGTCCATATACTGGATGTGAAGGAAGAAAGGCTCACCGGAAAGGCTCCTGAGCCAGTCTATCGCCAGGTCATTGAGGGCCGTAGCCGACATCCTGTCGATCTCGGACGCCTCATAACCCTGCTGAAAACCAGCCCTCAGGTAGGGGTTGGCCGAAAACAAACCGGTCTTGAAATTGTGCGTGTTAAGGATTTCGGCCAGGGTCGTGACCGCGTTGTCGAGACGATTGGGAGGGTTCTTGCCGCTGAGGGAACGCATTTCTCCCGTCACTACGGCGCCGTGCTCAGAGGGGTAGAGCGACGTCAACAGCGAAGCGGTCGCCGGCACGGTCCAGTTCGACGGGGCATAGACCCGTTCGAAAAGGGCGCCGCCTCGAGCAAGGCGATCAACCTGTGGAGAAGTCTCTCTGGTGTTGCCGTAGCATCCAAGGGTCGCGGCCGGCAGGGTGTCGACGACGATCAAGACCACGGACCTCGGCCGCGGTCCCTCCGTCACTTCGAGTGGGGGCGGCGTGGAACAGCCGGCCGCCACTCCCAGGGTCAACCCGCAGGCCACCAGCAGGCCGCCGACCCTTGTTCTCGAGAATACGCCCCGGGATGCCGGCACTTCGGCAGCCCCTTCGAGTACCGCCCCCTGCTGCGTCCCAGCCTTCCAGCCTCCCAGCCTCCCAGCGTTATTCACCCGCACACCGCCACCGCTTCCATCTCGATGTCGGCGCCCAGAGGCAACGCGGAGACCTCGACCGCCGAGCGGGCCGGCGGACCTGAGGGGAAGAACTCGGCGTAGACGGCGTTCATGTGTTGGAACTGCCCCAGATCGGTCATGAAGACCGTCATTTTGACGACACGGTCCAGCCCGGAATTGGCGGCGTCGAGCACAGTGGAAATATTTTTTAGCACTTGGCGAGTCTGGGCCTCAATAGGTCCTGAAACCAAAGTTCCGGTGCTCGGATCCAGAGGAATCTGACCCGCCGTGTAGACCAGATCACCAATCCGTACCGCCTGGGAGTAGGGCCCGACCGCTGCGGGAGCTTTATCGGTTGAGACGATCGATCGTTGACGTGGCATGGCGTCCCCCTTTTGGGCGACGAGCATACATGATTGGATACCGGAAACCCGATACGCGACACTTGAATTTCTCAACCCTGGAGCACTGGATCAAATGCGACTGACCGGTTGATCTTGGTCCGGGCCATCTCCTCGAATTCTCCCTGAGTCATACGGACTGCCGTGCTGATTGAGGCTCCCGGATCGAGAGACCACCCGGGGGCGGCCAGAATCACCATGATCATGCTCAATTCAGAAAAAATCGGTCTTTATAAC
>DAOWGJ010000149.1 GCA_030637505.1 Holophagae bacterium | reverse complement strand
TCGGTGTCCTGCATCTCGTCGACCAGCAACTGCGTGATCTCAGCCCTCAGGGATCGCAGAACGTCCGGATGGTCCTCGAGCAGACGCCGAGCCCCAGTAAGGAGATCCTGAAAGCCGACAATGCCTCTTCGGCGTTTGTCGTTTTCGACCCGGCCCAAGACTTCCTGAAGGACCCGCCTGAGAGCGCCGAAGATCTCGGGGTCGAAGGTCGGAATAAACTCCATCGCCTCGGCCAGTCGGCGGACGGCGTCGAATTCTGCCTCCGACACCGACTCGAAGGCCTCTTCCTCGCCCCGGCTGTATTTGTACCTGAGTCCCCAATCCTTCAGCCTTTCGATGTTCTTGTCCCAGTCCGGCTGGTCCCGAATCCACTGAGAGATCTCCGCAAGAGTCGTTCCGGGCGGCTCCCCCACAGGCCCCCGATCCCGGCCGGCCAGTTCAAGGAGCCACTGGGCCGCCGCAACCGTGCGTGAGGCTCCCTTGAGTTTGGCCAGTTCCCGGGCCGCAGGGACAAAAGTGTCGAGACTGTCGAAGAGCCGGCGCACGATCGGCGCCAACCGCTGCGGACCCATCGGATCCTCCAAGAGCGCCTGGGATCCTACGCCGTCACCCACTAAAGCGACGACGGCATTCCGGATCTCCACCGGGCCGATGCCGCGACCCGCGAGGAGCAGAGCGTCATCGCTCAAAGCCTCTCCGCGGTAGGCGCCACCCAGCACCTCTTCGACGGTCCATTCCACGCACTCGTCGATGGCAACTCCATCGGCATCGAGTTCGAAGGACGGATGCAACCCCGCCTCCACCGGGAATCGGGCAACCAACGCCCGCGCAAATGCGTGAATCGTACTGGTCCGAAGCCTTTCCACGACGGTCAAGAGGGCCGAAGCCCTCGATGGAATGACACTGAGGTCTTCCGGCAGCGCCTCACGATCGAGGCCCGTAATGACCTGCACCCCTTCCGGCCAGGCATGGTTATCGCCAAATCGAGAGTCACACTGAAGTTGGCCCAGCGCCTGGGCCACCCTCCGCGCCATCTCGGCGGCAGCATCATCTGTGAACGTGATGGCCACGATGCTGTCGAGCACCGCAGCTGCAATCTTGTCGGCATCAACATCGGCCCCGACAAAACCGGCCCGTGCTCTATCCCATCCCGGACCGAGAGACCAGGCAACGATACGGGCCACCAGGGCCGCCGTTTTGCCCGTCCCGGCACCGGCTTCAAGGACGACCGGCCGATCGAAGACCGTCTGGGCTACCAGGCGTGCTTCGAGGTCTTTCTGACGATCAGAATCCAACACACCCTCCATCATCAAGCCTTGGCCTTGGGGCCGGACCGACTCGCGCTGTCGGCCTTTTTCTTCGGCAACTCCCACATCAACCGCAATGGCGCCTCTTCATCCATGGCGTCAAACGCCTCCACCATTCGCCGTCTGACACCGGAATCCCCATGCATACACGCTGATTTGAGGAGGCACCAACCGCACGAATCGCCCTCGGATTTCCCGTCTGGATCGCTGAGTCTCGGGAAGAACACACCCTCGGCCCAGGACCCGAAGATCGCCCGTACGGGTTCAACCACACCGCCGGCGAGCTCCTGGTCAATTTCGACCAGCGGCTTCTTGACATCTTTGAGAACGACATACCGTCCGAGCGCAGCCTCTCCGCCCCCGAGGACATATGCGGCGCCCTGCAGCAACCGCCCGCGGGCAATAGCCAGCTTTGGAGAGACTCCGGCGGGTTCCCCGGTCATATAATCCAGCAGAATCAGGCCCTCACCCTCAGCCCTCGGGTCAACACGATCCGCTCTGAACTTGACGAAGGTCGTTTCCTCCCTTTCGCTGGGGAACCTTTGCCACCGAAATCCGGCCTGACCGATTGATTCCACACCCAAAACCATCGCCTCGCCGTTCGGCCACGCCAGATCACGGGCCCTCTCGAGAAACCCCTTGGCGTTTTGAGCCACCGCAGGCCCCAGGGCCGGGACTCCAATTTCAACGGTCTTTCGCCGTGCAACCTCGTTTGTGATCCTCTCGAGTTTGGTGGGATCGGGCCAGAGGACAGACACACCCTGGCGCCCTCGCACCTGATTGAGGCCCTCCCTCGACCCGACTCCCTGCTCTACCGCAACTCTCTCCAAGACCTCGTGGACCACCGAACCCACGATCGCACCCCCCAGACTCTCCTCGCTGAAGGAGGCTTCGGGCGGCGCTTCGAGGCCCAGAACCCTCTCCAAAAAGACCTTCCAGGGACACGCGGCAAAGGCTTCCACAAAGGTGACCCAGACGTCCTCCGGCGGGCGCATTCCGATCACACCGAGGAAAGGTCCGAGATCACACCTTTCGTTCGGGGGATCCAATTCATCGAGGACCGCCAGCAACTGACCGATATCACGGTCGACAAGGCGGCCCATCGCCGCCGAAAACCCTGCGCCGCGCTCTTCGAGGCCCTCAACGACGGCATGTTCGAGAGGCGGCCGCATGCTCTCTTCAGGCCTTCGACCGAAGACATCGGGGGCGGCATCCACCTGAGCGCACTCCCGGGACGACGCTTCGGACTCCTCCCCATCCCGTGCCCACCACAGAACCTCGCCGAGGCGAAGCCTCTCCACAAAGACCGACGGATTCAACTCCTTGCCTTCGGCATCGACACACTGCCATGACAGGGTGACCGACGGCGCGGACGCCATCAACTGGGCGAAGAGATAGCGTTCCTCCGGACGATCCCGTTCCTTCAAGGGCAGGTCCAACAGAAGATCGGTGACCGCCCGCCGTGCGGCCGTCGAAAATACCGGGTCGTCCGCCATCTGAGCGGGAAACACGCCCCTGTTGAGGTTGAGGACGAACAGATGCTCGAAGGTCCGGCCGCGAGCCTCCATGACCGTCAAGACCTGTACCCCCCCGCCCTGCCCACTGAGCGGCGCCGCCCCGAGACCCTCCAGAGACCGGGTCAGCAGGGGCGCAAACTCGGTCCACTCGATCTCGAGAGCTTCCGGCAACTCGTGCTCGAGTCCGTCGAGCGCTCGGCTGAGACCATCGCCCTCCTCCACTCCCGCTCGTCGACCCAGATGCTCGAGAACCTCCCGGACCCAGTCGAAAAAAACCCCCACGGTTGCCCGACGCGGACGTTCCCCGAGCACCCGGACAAGGGCGCCGGCCTCGGCGACAGCCACCTCAAGACCTGGCCGGGCCATGACTCTTCGCCGTTTTCGGTCCTCACCCTCGACCTCGTCCATGCCCTCGACCACCGGCAGACGCAATCCGTCGGGCCCAACGACCTCATCAACCTCGAGAGCCGCCACCTGGACAAGGCGCGCCGCACCAACCGTTCTCAGAGCCAGGTCCAACTCCCGTGTTTTCAGAGTGTCGCTCCAGGCGCCGGCGTTCAACCAGCTCTCCGTTCGTGCGCCGGGCCCCAAGGTCAAGACCTCGACCAGGGCCGATGCCCTTCGGGCCAACGCGCCTCCCGGGATCTGGGCGCCCTCCCCCGAGAATGGGATTCCCAGCCGCCCAAAATGTCTTCGAACGGCTGCAGCCGTCGATGGGCCAATCTGACGATAGGTGACACCAATATCTTCAGGCGCCACTCCCTGCCCCATCAGCAACCAGATCCGCTGTGCAGTCTCTCGAACCTCCGCCTCGGGCCCCGGTGCGGTGAATGCGGCGATCGTACGCTGCAATGCTTCAGAATCCGGTTCAAGGGCCGCCTCTCCGGAACCCATGCCTGCCAGGCGGTCCAGCAGCCGCCGTGTAAAGACCCAACCCGAATCACGGTGGGCCGGCCGCACCGGATCCGGGGGATGATCGAGGACAATCCGGGCATTCACCTGCCGAACGAGTGTCTCGAGGAAATCCGACAGCAAACCCGTCGCCTCGGCAAAACCGTAGATCAAAACTGCGCGGGACGGCAATGCCGCCTCACCCCGCTCGATCAGTACCCTGGTGGCCCACTCGTGAAGTGTGCCCCGGTGTGCCAGGCCCATCGTCTCAGCCGCCGTGTGACATTTGGCCGCCACCCGCACGACCGCGGCCGCACGCACTCCCTCCGGTCCCGGAACCGATGCCGACACCGACTCCGTCACAGGCACGAAGAACTCGCTCCCAAAGCCCGCATCCAGAAGATCACGAACTGCTGCCGCCACCGGCGCGTAGCCGTCGTCGAAGCCGGAAAGATCCCTCCGCAACCCGTCCTCCGCGGCCGCAAAACGCCTGGCCAGCAGATCCTGAACACGCGCACCCCCGGCGGGCAGCTCAACTGCGCCTCGTTCCAACACCTCGAGGGCCAGGGCCCGATGCGTCTGGACGACGACACCGACAACCGCACCAAACCGATCCGCCAAGGCCTTCAACACGTGCCGCCTCAGACTGCGCGAGGGCACAACGATTCGGACCGGCGGGCCGAAGGACTCAGGGCTCCGAGGCACCAGATCTTCGAGGCAACTGAGCAGCTTGGCCTCGGCATCTCGCGGCCCCGATGCCAGGATCAACGGATCCCCAAAAAATGTCTTCCTCAACACCGGTTCATCCCACCACGGGCCGGCGGTTGAGTCAAACCGCCGGGCCTTGTGATTGACAAAGTAGCTTCCGGAAGCTACCATGAATCAGGAGTCAAACTCATGAGGGCTGTCGGACTGAAAGTGTTAAAGAATCGACTGAGCGAATACGTCAGAATCGTTGCCGCGGGCGAGGTCGTTCTTGTCACGGACCGAGACCGTGTCGTCGCCGAACTCCGCCCCCCATCCCCGGGGCGTGCCGAAACACCGGGAGACGCCTTCTTGGCTGACGCGGTCCGGCGGGGCTGGCTCAGTCCCAGACTGATGACCGGGGAGGGCACGGTACCTCCCAGCATACCCGTCACCTCATGGAATGAATTGCAACAGGAAATTGAACAGGACCGGGAAGATCGTTGATCTACCTTGACACCTCTGTCGCTCTCGCTCAACTTCTCACGGAGGAACGCCAACCTCCTTCGCACTTATGGACTCAAGAGCTGGTCTCGAGCCGCCTTCTTGAATATGAAATCATCACACGAATCAACGCCCGCGGTCTCACTGGAACCCACACTGAAGCCGCCCTGCGCCTGCTTGGTTTCGTATCGATTTTGGAATTGGCCCCGCCTATTCTCGAACGAAACCTGAAGCCTTTCCCCGTACCGGTTCGAACCCTGGACGCCATTCACCTTGCTTCAATGGTCTTCTTGGAGAGTGGAAGGCAGCAGGTTCAACTGGCGAGTTACGACGAACGCCTTAATAGTGCCGCAGTCGCCCTCGGGTTCCACCTTTGGCCTGACCTCGATACCGATTGACCTGACGGGAGTTGACGATGACCGATCCACAGACCACCTTTGAACGCGTGCCCATCCGCCCGATGGATTGTTTGTCCGAAAGCTGGAACCTCCTTTCAGGCCAGTACTGGACCTTTTTCGCGATCTCCCTGGTGGGCATGCTCCTGCAATCGTTCGTCCCGATGAACATCCTGACCGGACCGATGCTCTGCGGCATCTTCATCGCCTGGTTCGCAATGATGCGGGGCGAGACCATCACCTTCGATTTGCTCTTCAAGGGCTTCGACTACTTTGTTCCCAGCCTGATTGCCTCGCTGATTCTTGTCGCCGTAGTCCTCGTGGTGATGGTTCCCTGCTATGGGCTCCTGTTTGCGGGAATCGCCCTCGGCGCCGCCGCCGGGCAAGAGAGTCCGGAGATTTTGGGATTCGCGGTATTGTTGTCATCCACCATCTTCCTGCTGGTGATCCTGACGGTCATGACCGTGATCCTGACCCTGTGCCTCTTCATCTACCCGTTGATCGTCGACCGAAAGCTCAAGGCCATCCCTGCCATGAAGACCAGCGCCGCCGCGGCGTGGGCCAATCTCGGGGGCGTTCTCGGACTTTTGGGCCTGACCTCGTTGATTGCCACGGTCGCGTCCCTCTTCTGCGTCATCCCGATCTTCTTCGTCGCGCCCTGGTGCTTCGGCGCCATCGGCATCGCCTACAGAAGGGTCTTCCCGGAGATACCGACAGAGGCAGCCCCCCTGGAACAGTGAGGCAACGACGCACAGGACCAAAATCAAGGGCGCCCAGATCCTCCAATCGGTGCGTGCCATGCTTCGCATTTCCCGCCAGCAGGCCTCCCGATTCAGTGTCGTCACGGGAAATGCGAGCTTGGCAACACTCGGCGAGCGCGTTTGCTACCGAGTCTCCCAACAACGCCGTAGGCCGCCGAGGTCATTTTCCTCAAGGGCAATGTCCTCCCGATTCCGACTCTGTCGCCCTTGAGGGAAATGACCGAGCGGGGGCGTGCGCAGCGCGGCCCCGAAGGCCGGGGTTGAACAACCGCGTTATCATGGCCCCCTCATGAACACTACCTGGAACGAACCCATCATCCGCGATCTGGTCGCCCGGCTGGAGCTCTTTCGCCAAGGCTGCCGTGTGACGACCCTGGTCGAGGTCGAAAGGGCAACCCGATCGCCCTTTCACATCCTGGTGGCGTGTGTGATTTCGCTGAGGACCAAGGACGAGGTCACCGCTCAAGGCTCGGCGCGGCTGTTCGATCTGGCCCAGACACCCGAGGCGATGGCCAAACTTGCCGAGAGCACGATCGCCAAGGCAATCTTCCCGGCGGGCTTTTACAACACCAAAGCCCGGCAACTACGGCAGATCTCTGCGATCCTGGTCGAAGAGCATCACAGCGAGGTCCCGAAGAACGAGGCCGACCTCCTGGCCCTGCCCGGCGTCGGACGCAAAACGGCCAATCTGGTCCTGGGCATCGGCCACGGCATTCCCGCGATCTGCGTCGACACCCATGTCCACCGGATCCCAAATAGGCTTGGCATGGTCCAGACCCTCAAACCCGACCAGACAGAAAAGGAGTTGAGGGTGCTGCTTCCCGAAGACCTCTGGATCCCGATCAACGATCTTCTGGTCACCTTCGGCCAGAATCAGTGCCACCCGGTCTCCCCACGCTGCTCAACCTGTCCCCTCGATGATCTGTGTGGGAAAGTGGGGGTCGAGCGCTCTCGGTAAGGCAAAATCGGGCGGACACAGGGGTCCGCCCCTACGGGCCATCTAGGAGCGGTCGATATCGTGTAGGGGTGGACCCCCGTGTCCACCCGTGTCCACCCGTGTGCAAATCGGGAGCGCCTTGTTCAAATTCCCCTCGGGGGCGGGCAGGGGTACGGGACCACCATGATCGTGTACAGTAAATTCCCGGAGGAAAACATGGCACGACAAGATCCCCACAGCTACACCGACCTTGAGCAAGGTATAACCGAACACATCGACCTCGACCTGGTGGTTGATTTTGACTCAAAACGCGTTCTCGGCAGCGTACGCATTCGCCTGGCTGAACCTTCCGAGGGGATGTTCGACCTCGACACGAGGGCATTGAAGATTCTTTCGTGCCGCACCGCCGACGGCACCGAAGTGCCCAAGGAGCTCGCCGACAATGATCCAATCTTCGGCTCTCGGCTGCGTCTGAATCTGCCTGAGAGAACCGAGGAAATTACCATCGAATTCGAGACGACGGATGGCTCGACCGCCCTCGATTGGTTGGCGCCGGAGCAGACCGCAGGAAGGCGCCTGCCCTACCTCTATAGTCAGTGCCAGCCGCACCATGCCCGTTCAATTTTTCCCTGTCAGGACAGCCCGAGAGCCCGATTTCGGTTCACCGCGGCGATCACCGTTCCCGAGGGCCACACGGCTGTGATGGCTGCTGCTTCGACCGGCTCACACGAGGGTGGAAGACCCAACACCACGACTTTCACCTTTGAGATGCCGCAACCGATCCCGTCCTACTTGACGGCCTTTGCCGTCGGCGACATTGTCTCCCGCGATCTGTCCAGCCGGGTCAGAATCTGGGCCGAACCCGAGGTCATCGACTCGGCGGCGTGGGAATTCGGCGAGGTAGACCCGATGATCGGCGTCGCGGAAGGCATCTTCGGCGCCTACGAATGGGACCGCTACGACATGATCGTCATGCCGTTCTCCTTTCCCTACGGCGGCATGGAGAACCCGCGCTTGACCTTCCTGACACCGACTCTGCTGGCCGGGGATCGCTCCTTGGTCAACGTTGTAGCTCACGAACTGGCCCACTCCTGGACCGGCAATCTGGTGACCAACGCCACGATGGAGGATTTCTGGATCAACGAAGGCTTCACGGTATGGGCCGAGAGGCGCATCCTGGAGGCCCTTGAAGGGGCAGAGTTTGCGGCACTGCACGCGGCCAACGGCCGGACCGACCTCGAGGCGGCCATGGCGGATTTCGGACCGGAATCGCCCTACACTCAGCTGAAGACTCCAATGGAGGGTGTGGACCCCGACGAGGTCTACTCGGTTGTGCCGTACGAGAAGGGATTCTTGTTCGTCAGCCTCCTCGAACAGACGCTGGGGCGCGAACAATGGGACGCCGTCGTCGGCCGCTACATGGAAAAATTCCGGTTCACCTCCATTTCGACTGAAGAGCTCCTGAGTTTCCTCGATGAAGAGGCGCCCGGCCTGTTGGAGCAGGTCGGCGTTCAAGAGTGGGTCTACCGGAAGGGTCTACCGGCAAACGCGCCCGTCTTCACCTCACCCGCCCTGGAAGACCTCCGCTCAATGGCCGAAGGTTGGGACACAGGAGTTCGCCCTGGCCGCGATCAGGTCCAATCCTGGTCGACCGAAGAGTGGCTGCTCTATCTCAAAGCCCTGCCCAAAGTCATGAGCGTCAAGGGATGTGAAGAGCTTGATGGCGCCTTCGGGCTCAGTTCATCTGGGAACTACGAAATCCTCGTTTCCTGGCTGACCCTCGCAGTGCGGTCGGGATACGAAGATGTTCTGCCGCGAGTGCGGGAAGTCCTGACAACCGTCGGTCGAGCCAAGTTCTTGCGTCCGCTGTACCACGAGTTGCTGGAGAGAAAAGAGATGCGCCCATTCGCACAGGAGGCCTTCGACGAGATGCGAGACCGTTACCACACCCTCGCCCGAGTGGCGATAGCCGGGATCTTCGAAAAGGCCTCAAAAATGGAATGAACGGCACTGTAGGGGCGGGTCCCCGTGCCCGCCCGCGCCCAGCCCACCAATCTCATGGGTCCCCGTGCCCACCCGTGGCCGTGCCCGACGAGGGAGACTGTCCTGTCCCCTGCTCCCTGATCCCTGATCCCTGTTCAACTGCAACAAAACGTCGATTTCTGCGTACTTCTCATTGAGATTTCAATCGGCGCCAAAGCCAATCACACTCAATGCAAGGAGGAGTTCAAGACCATGTCCCACTTCACCATCGTACGCCAAAAACTATTCGCTATCATCGAGGCATTCGGGCGA
>DAOWGJ010000212.1 GCA_030637505.1 Holophagae bacterium | reverse complement strand
TCTTCGTGGTTTTTGGCGTCGTGGCCGTGTCGCGCCGGCCACGATTGATGTGGCTTCACATACCGGCCGTGGTCTGGGGTGCGTTCATCGAGTTTTCAGGCCGGATTTGTCCGCTGACGCCTCTTGAAAACAGGCTGCGGATTGCTGCCGGTGAGATTGGATATTCCGGAGGGTTCATCGAGGAATACCTGATTCCCGTGGTTTACCCGGACGACTTGACCCGTTGGGTTCAGATCTCCCTTGGAGTCGGTGTTGTGGTGATCAACGTGGTTGTCTATGGGTTGCTCGTTGCACGGCGGTTGAGAGCCAATTAGGTGACGCCTGATAATGAAACCGTGGAATTCATTTTTCGTTACTGTCCCCTTTATCGGGAAGAGGGCCGCCCGAACGGTCGAGAAGCCCATTGCCGAAAACGGCTTGAGGGGTTTCGAGTCTTCCCCAAGGAGTCCCGGCAGGTTCTGAGAACCTTTGGTGCTTCATCGTCGGCGGGGGCCGCGCTGTGAAGGTCCATCATCGATGTCATCCATCCCAAAAAGATGTCGTCTGCGGTGGTAGGATGAACTGGATGATGAAAAGGAAATCACTATCTATCATCATAGAAATGGTTGCACCGCGGGTGAAATTCTAAGGTTGAAAGAGTGAGTCATCGCTCTCCGAAAGGGGAAATTTCGTCACCTGGGCTTCAGGCCATTTTTCGGTCAGGCTGTCGAGATCGGCAGGGCCCTGGTTTTCGAAAACCCCGTCGAGGAAGGGCACAACAAAGGCCGAGATCAAACCGGGCATTCGGGCTTCCCCGATCGGGCCGAGAGCTCGGAGCCACCGGAACACATCACCGAAGAACACGAAATCGCTGAAGTCGAAGTGTTTGGCTTCGGCCAGGACGACCCAATAGCTTGTGGAGGGTCCGTCCTCGAGGACGTAGTTGTTTCGCCACCTCTGGCTGACGTTGCTGCCAAACAAAAGGTACGGTACCGAAACCCGCTTGCCGAGCAAGGCATCTCCGTAATGGAAGCCGTCCAGGTTGACTACAGCACGGATTCTTTCGTCCGAAAATGCTGCCTGTGCAGAGGCCGTGCCGCCGAAGGACATTCCGGCGGCCGCCATTTTTGAGGGATCGAGGATCACCCCGAGTCCTTCGGTTTGATTCTCCACCGACATGCGTTCGATCTCGTCGATCACCGACGAAATGTCTGCGGCCCAAACCGCCATGCTCCGCGAAATCACCGGTGTCAGGTCGAATAGACCTCTCAAACCGTCAGAGGGGAGCGGCCGGCCCTCGTAATCGACCAGCAATTTTTGATGGATTGGTTTGAAGGCGCGGATGTTTTCGACGAACGAGGCTTCGAGATCCTTGTCCCAGGGAAGCAAACGTCCGTCGGGCATCTCCACAGCAAGGGTTTCGTAGGTGTGAGCTATCGAGAAGACAACCGTGCCGTTACTGGCAAGTTCCTCGAAAAGAGGCGTATTTTGTCCGGGATACCCCTGGGTAAGACCGTGCGAAAAGACAACGACAGGACGCATGCCCAGAGCCGTTGCGACAGGGGCTCCCGCAAACGAGTGGGTTTTCACCAAGGCGAGATGTTGAAAAAGAAATCCCGGCATCTGCCAGGAATCGGCCATCAGGCGGCTACGCCGGGCCGCAGTCGGCCAGTAGCGGTCGGGGGTGAGCCCTTCGGTCCCTTCCGCCGGATACCACACCTGGACCATCAACTCACGGATATCATCGGGGTCTTGGGTATATATTTCGGCTCGATCGGGGTCAGCGACGTATATATTTGTTGTTCCTATCGGATAGGGTCCAGCGGGCGCCGGTAGCTGAAACACAGGGACGGCTGCCGGCAGGATTACGGCGACCGTGAACACAGGTGCGAGGGCCGCTGCCAATAGAGCTCGGCGCCAGAGAGGTGTCGGCTTTGGGTTGCCTGGTTTCAATCTCACGCGCAGCAAAAACATCGAGAGGATGGCAAGCAGGAGCCAGGCTGGAACAAGCTGCCAGCGAGCGCCTTCCAACACAAATTGCACAGCGGCTGCGGCGATCGGGAATCCGATCAAAGGGCCGACGAGGCCGCGGGGTCGACCGCCGACCACCACCAAGGCCTGCAATGCAATGCTGATCAATAACAGACCCTCGTAGAACCTCAATTTGCCTCCAGGCCGAAGATGATATCAAGACTGGAGGAACCAGGTTCGAGTGCCAGGTCCGGAGTTCCGTCCAAAGAGACAATAAAAAACCGGCTTGACCGGTAGGGCTGGACGGCGTGAGGAACAACAGTTGAAAACGGTGCCACAAAAGGTGCCCCGGGACAACGTCAAGGACGGCACGCACCGTCGGGGGTTCGGGCGCCCTCGGGCCTGGGCGTGCCAGCTTCCTAGTGTAGTGCGCCCGAGATTCCTACCATCTCCTGACGGCCCTCCACACCGCTGGCTTCGTTGCTCCTCCTTGAAGTAGCCCAGCTACGACTGCGTTGTCGCGCCTCGTCAGCGGCGCGGATGACTCGCCAGCCAATG
>DAOWGJ010000243.1 GCA_030637505.1 Holophagae bacterium | reverse complement strand
CCGGCGCCTTTCGGGTGTCGTGAAGGCCCTTTTTCGTTGCATCCTCGACCCGTACCGGGAGTACAGCAAGCGAATTCGCCTCAAATGGCACTTCCCGACCCTCCGAAATCCATCCGCCGTTAATGCCCTACACCCTCCTAGTCCTGGGGATTGTTTTTTCTGGAACCACTTCGGATGGCCTCTCGACACTCCACCTCGATGGCGTCCCTGCCCGGAAAATCGGGACCGTCGAAGATCTCGAGGGTCTCCCCGGAACCCCGCTCCAAAATTTCGAGTACTGCTCTGAACTCGGCCCCGGCCCGTCCCGACCAGCCGACGGCTTCGAGGCAGCGACCCAGTCGATATCGGACCTGGTAGAGATCCGGCTGAAGGTACAAAGAAGCTCGGTAACAACGAAGAGCCGTTCGAAAGTCGTGCTTTCTCTCTGCACGTTGCCCTTCGAATGCCAATGCTCCGGGATCCGCAGCGACGGGATCGGGCTCGTCATCAGTTTCGGTTCGTGGGGGCGCCTTGGAAATGCGGTCACGTTCTTCAAATTCCGAGGTTTTGTCGTCCTTTAATCCGGTGCCAGCCCCTCCCTCTTGCCCCTCACGCCGTCTGTAGACGAATACGCCCTGCCGTTCTTCCGCTTGGAGGACAGGAGTCAGGTGCATCAAACTCTCAGAGGGACCGATAAAGAGAAAACCGTCGGGAGCAAGAAGTTGCTCGATATTGCGGACAACCCTTGCTTGTGATTCCTTTCTGAAATAGATCAGCACGTTTCGGAGAAAAATAACGTCAAACGGTTGGCCGGGGACCTCGAGAGGCTCTCGGACGAGGTTGATCGAGCCAAACTCAATGTGCCGCCGAATTCCAGATATCAGTTCATAGATTCCACCTCCAATGGTGAAATCCCGATCGAGGTGTTCCGGAGGTACTCGGCGTACAGCCCTCCGAGAAAACCGAGCCTGCCGGGCACCTTCCAAGGCGTCGGCATCGACATCGGTCCCCAAAACCGACCACTGAACATCAGTCCCGGCAAGGCACTCGGCAAGCACAATCGCCACGGTCGCCGGCTCCTCGCCTCGTGCACAGCCCGCCGACCAAACCTGGATCGATTTTCGACCCGAGGCTACCAACTCCGGGATAATACTTTCGCTGAGACACCTGAATTGCTGGGGCGCGCGAAAAAGAGAGCTCTCCTTGACGGTGACCCTGCTGAGCAGAATCCTCCATTCGTCGCTGTCGGGATCCCGTCGCAGAGCGTCAACATATGCGTTGAGGTCCTTGAAACCCCTCGCGGCCGCTCGATCCAGTGCCCAGTTTGTCAAACGTTGCAGTTCCCGCTCAGGGAGCACGATTCCGCTGATCCGTTCGACCAGCAACATCAACTTCCGCCCGGAAGTCATTGCCGGCCCCCGGCCTCGATACGGCGCCTGAGAACCGTGCCCAACGCTTCGGGTGGCTGGGCAATCGTGGCTGCACCCCGTTCGAGGGCGACCCGGGGCATACCGAACACCGCGCTGGATTCACGATCCTGGACCATGGTCAAACAGCCCGCTCGGTTGAGCCTCAACAGCCCTTCGACCCCATCGACACCCATCCCCGAAAGCAGGACGCCCGCAGAGCCTTTAGGTTTTGAACGAGCAAGCGATCTAAACAGACGATCCACCGAAGGTCGGTGGCCGTGCTCCGGCGGGGCATCCCGGTCATGCCGGAGAGCGGGCCCTCTGGAAATCTCAAGGTGGGCCCCTGGTCCAGCGATTCGAATCCGGCCAGAGTGTAAAGCCTCGCCCTCCTTGGCAACATCGACGTCAGTCCATGGAAGAATCCGGCTCAACCACTGAACATAACCGGATTCGAAGCCTTCGCCGATGTGCTGGACGATGACGACCGCGACTTTTTCGAGCGCCGCGCCAATGGTCTTCAGCATTTCACCGGTCGCCTCCGGGCCGCCGGCGGAGCCTCCCACGGCGATCAAGTCCAATCCTGAATCCGGGCTTCTCATGTCCCTCGGCTCGTGGCCGTTCGGTCCAGCGAGACCCTTCTCCATTCCTTTGAGTGCTGCCACAAGGGTTGAACATAGAGACTTCCAGCCCTCCGGACTTCGAGGTTTTTCCATAAAGAGACTGCGCTCCGGCCGAAGACTGGCCGCCAGGTCCGGCTCGCCCGGCGGAGATAGAAAAATCACGGGAATACCAAGACGATCGACATGCGCCATCAGCGCAGGCCAGGTTTCTTCCTCAATCCGGGCGAGTCCAATTACCAGAGCATCGGCCTCCTCGAGATCCGCACCATTCTCCAGGAGGCACGAGACCGGGAAACTCCCGATGCTCGCCAGACCTTCCGCACTCTCGATCCCACGCCTCAAAAGAGCCCGGATCGAAGCGGATTTATCGAAGACCATGATTCGAAGGGATATCATCGTTGCCCGCCGAACCGTTGGACAAGGGCCACCAGATCCCCTCCTATCAGGTTCTGCTTGGCCAGATAGGCATCCGCCCCGGCCTGGAGACCGGCCATCCGATCGTCTGCCTGATTGCGGGTCGACACGACTACAACGGGAAGGTGCTCCCACTGCGACCGTCCACGAATCCGACGTGTCAGCTCAAGGCCGTCGATGCCGGGCATTTCGATGTCGGTGACAAGACAGTCGACTTCGCGGATCTCAAGTATCGCCAGTGCCTCCTCTCCCGCCGCTACCGATATCACCTCGATCCCCGCATCGACCAAAATCCTCCGGAGCATCTCTCTGGTGATTCGCGAATCATCGACAAGCAAGACCTTGAGAGCTGGGGCTTGGGCAGGCGCCTCAATGACAATTTGATTTCCGTGATCGTCGGCTTGAACGAAATGCTGAAGGTCGAGCACAGCGATCGGGGTCCCATTCGCCAGGACCGCCAAGGCCTCAGTCCCCGGAGAATCAACGAGGAACTGGGGCCAGGGTTGAAGAAAGACCTCCTCCTCGCCGATAACGTTGTCAACTACCAAATCGACCGGTACCCCTGCGAACTCTAAATGAACGACGGTGGAGGCGCTCCCGTCCGCCTGTCCCAACCGCGATCCGAGATGAAGCCGGCAAGCCTTATCCTCTGCATCATTATCACGCGCTTCGGCCGGGCGCCGAGCGGCTTCGGGACCACTGAAGGCATGGACCTGATGAGTAGGAATTCCGACCAAAAAACCACCTGCCCTCACCACGAGTATCGACTCGCCTCGCCGGGTCACCGGAAGATTGAGCGTGACGGTAATCCCCATTCCGGGACCGCCGTCGATCCAAACGTCACCTCCAATTTTCCGCACGGCATCAGCCACCGAGTCGAGGCCGATCCCGCGTCCTGAGACTTCAGAAGCCTGGTCTCTGGTCGAAAATCCGGGAAGGAAAAGCAACTGCCGCACGGCGTCGTCGGACATGTTCTCAGCCGCCTCCGCCGTCACCAGTCCCTGTTCAATCGCCCTGCCGAGGACCGATGGAGGGTCAATTCCATGCCCGTCGTCGCTGACGACCAGACGAACCCGTCCCGCCATAGTCTCGGCTCTCAGGACGATGGTCCCGGCAGGACTCTTGCCCAATCTGATCCGTTCGGGCTCCGCCTCGATACCGTGGTCTACGGCATTTCTCACCAAGTGCACCAGAGCCTCTTTCAGTGCATCCATGATCCGACAATCCAGCCGGCACTTGGTGGCTTCCACCCGAACACCCACAGATTTTCCAAGAGAACTACCCAGTTCCACAGCGTGGCGCCCGAGGCTGGTCAACAACGGCCGTACCGACTGGACCTGAATCGAAAAAAGGTCACCCATTTGTTGCTCAATCAAGCGGTCTGAATGACTGCGCGATTGACCCGCAATCAGAGCTGTACGACGAAGACGGAGTGCAAGAATTGCCAAAACCTGCTCGGGATGGCGGTCGTTCACACCTGACTCGGCGGCGCGTGCCATGGCATGCATATCCTCGACCATCACACCAACTCCCCTGGAAAGGAAGCTGAGACGAACGGCCTGATCGGAGATCCGGTCCAGGACTTCTGCAGGAACCCGGAGGTCCGGCGCGGGTTCGCCCGTAATCACCTTCGGTTTCTGCTTCGGCGTGCTGTTCTCTTGTTCGCCAGTCTGCCTTCCCTCGGCCGTCCGGAGGGATCCGATCATCTTTCGGATCCGCTGGACCAAGGTCAGAAGATCCTCAAAACCCTGTTCTTCGAAATCATCGAAGGTCCCCTCCGCCTGGTGACAGACTTCCGCGATCTTGGGCAGTCCCATCATCCTCCCGGCGCCCTTGAGGGTATGCAGTTCCCTCCGGGCACTCCTCCAATCTTCGCTGTCCTCGGCAGGCGCCCCCTTGCCTAGAATCTCATCCAGCCGCTCCAGCCGATCGAGGGCTTCGGACAGAAAGAGCGGGAGCAGATCATCAAGGGGCATTGCTCACCAGATTCCCAGCCTGACCTTCACACTATGTCCGGCCGGCGAAAAATGCGGGCTGGGGTCGGGAGACACTCTTCAAATCCTGGTCCAATTGCCGACGTTGACGTCAACGCCCAAGGTCGCGTCCGGGGCCCCATCACAACTTGTAACAGGGACGACGACCGTAAAGCACTGGTCGCCGGTCAGCAGGCTCTGGTAGACCGGCGTGACTGACGCCAATTTTTCCCGGCCGGCGGTTTGGAACCAGGGACGATCTGAATAGGATTGTCCAACTGCGGCAACACCCTTTTCGGCTTCCTCTCCAACGAGCTCACGATTGACGGCAAAGGCCACCATGTGACCGTCCGAATCCACCAGATAAGCCATTTCGAGATATGGAAGGTCGGCAAAGACGCCTTGCAGAATGCGGTCCGTGGCCTCCAGGTTACCGAAGACCGTCTCGAGCGATTGTGCGACCCCGAAAACCACGTTTTTCAGCGAATGGGAGCTCTCCAACCTGAACGACTGCGAAAGCAGTTGGATCGACAACGCCAGCTGATTGAGCCGGATCGCAGCGCCGGTGAATTCTTCCAGGCCTTCGGCGATCTGCGTGATGACGTCACTCTCCTCCCTGACCGTCAGAAGGACCTCCTGCGACGCTGTCTGCTGTTCCTGCGTCGCCAGGGAAATCTCTCGAGCCGCCTGCGCCGTGTTGCCGAGCGCCGCTGACAACTGCTCGATCGCGGCGGCTGTTGCCCGACCTTGTTCCGCGACGACATCGGTTTTCTTGCGACCCTCCTCCGTCGAAATCACGACGGCGTGAATGGCGGTGGTGAACTCGTGAAGAAGTGCGCGGACGCTTTCGACAGATTCCTTTGACCGCTCGGCGAGTCGTCTGACCTCCCGAGCCACCACCGCGAACCTCTGGCCATGCTCGCCCGCGGTCGAGGCTTCGATCGCTGCGTTCAGCGACAGGATGTGGGTTTCCTGCGCAATATCATTGATCAGGTCAAGGACCTGGTCGATCTCTCGGGACCGGGGATACAGGGTCTAGGCACTCGATGCGATGATGGCCATGCGTTCGCTGACACTGTCGATGCCGGTAACCGCAGCCTCGATAGCCTCTGCCCCATTTCTCCCGGCAACCTCTGACTGGGCGGCCAATTTCGCCTGAGATGAGGCATTGTTGGCGATCTGAGCCGCCGTTCTCGCCAATTCCTCCATTGTTGCCGTGATCTCGACCACCGAGGCAGCCTGCTCGGAGGAGCCTGAAGCCAGCTGAGTCGATCGGTACCGCACGGCATTGGCCGTCCCGGCAACCTCGACCGACACCGACTGAATCTGTTGCACCAGACCGCTGAGGGCCTGGACAGCAGATTCGACCGCGTGCTCGATTTCCGAGGGGAGGTCGACGCCGGGCATTGAGGCGGCCACCAAATCACCATGTCGAAAACTGGTCAAAACCCGAATCAGACCGGCCTGATGCACCTTACAGTCCCTCTCCAGGGCTGCCAGCTTCTGCCTCACGCGCTGGCCCGGAAGGAACACGGCCACGACATAAACCAAAAGCAGCAATAGTGCAAAAACCAAGTAGCCACGAACCAGCCAGGCCCACCGCCCGTTCCCGAACGCCATTTCCAGCAGCGCCCCGGCGGGCAACACCGCCATCGCGACAATGAGGGGCCCCAACCAGGTACGGTATCGTTTTTCGTTCATCAAACCGTCACTCCCTTTCTTCAATATCTTCACCGATCAGGCCTGTCTCTCCCTGAGTGCCGAGAGCTTCGATATTGAACCGGCGTGCCTGACGTCCGCCGAGGTCGAAATATTCGGAAACGATTCGATCGACAGCCTGCGTCGGGCAGGTCTCGTCAAGCGACACGATTTCCAGTGCCTCATCAACTGCCAAACCCAGCCGCTGAGGAGGATCCGCCCCACCGATTTCGACGACGACGACCGTCATCTCCTTCTGCCGGGCACATGGCCTTCCTCCCGCCAGGACTTCGGGGGAGAAAATGGTCAAAGCCTCCCCCCCAAACCGGGCCAGGCCGAGAAATCCCCGAGCCGAGATTGGCGCCGTGTGGATCGTTAATCTGTCCTCCATCCGGCGGACTCGGTCCAAGTCAACCAGGAAGAACTCGGAGGCACATCGGACCATCAGCGCCTTTCCGGTCTGATTCGCATGATTCGAACCTGCCGCCATCGTCCAAGGATACAGCTACCTCGAACGAGAGGTCGACGGGCCAACAATGCTTCGGTCACCGGGACACCAAATCGTGGATTGCAAAAAAAATCCCGGCTTGGCCGGGATTTGATGTGTTCTGGAGAACGCCGGTTCAAGCCAATTCGACTACGGCCCTTACCATGGACTCTATGGTTCCCGGCTCGACCTCTTCCAGTTCGTACTTGACGTTGGCGATCGGCTTGTTGATCGTGATGATGCGCTTGAGTTCGATCGGCGTTCCTTCGACGACGACATCGGCCGGGGTGTTGTTGATGGTTTCTTCCAACTCCCGGACCTGTGTCTCTCCGTAACCCATCGCGGGCAAGATGGCGCCAGCATTGGGAAATTTCTCAAAGGTCGTCTTAATAGAGCCGACTGCAAACGGTTTGGCATCGACAATCTCGGCAGCCCCCGCTTCCTTGGCGGCAAACCAGCCGGCGCCATAGGTCATGCCGCCATGGGTCAAGGTGGGGCCGTCTTCCACAACCAGTGCCCTCTTGCCGGCGACCAGTTCGGGATTATCAACAGTGATCACTGACCGACACTTGATCAACGTGGCTTCGGGATTGGCCTTTCGGCAGTTGTCCAAGACTTCCTCGACCTTGACCGGATCGGCCGTATCAACCTTGTTGACGATCAGCAAATCCGCGATGCGAAGATTGGTTTCCCCGGGGAAGTAGCTGAGTTCGTGTCCCGGACGGTGGGGATCCACCAACGTCATGTAGAGATCGGCCTTGTAGAAAGACGTATCGTTGTTGCCCCCGTCCCAAAGAATGACATCAGCCTCTTTCTCGGCCTCACGGAGGATCATCTCGTAGTCTACACCCGCATAGACGACGAATCCGTTGTCAATATGGGGCTCGTACTCCTCCCGTTCCTCGATCGTGCACTGGTGGCGGTCAAGGTCTTCATAGGTCTCGAACCGTTGACATGCCTGTTTTGCCAGGTCCCCGTACGGCATCGGGTGCCGAATTGCAACGACTCTCTTGCCGAGGTCCTTGAGGATTCGAGAGACGTATCGGGTCGTCTGGGACTTGCCGACACCGGTTCTGACCGCGCAGATGGCGATCACCGGCTTGGTCGACTCGATCATCGTCTTGGTTGCAGAACACACGCCGAAACTCGGTCCCCAACCGATGACCTCGCTGCCCCTGTTCATGACGAAGGAATGGGGAACATCCGAGTACGAGAACCAGACCTCGTCCACCTGATGTTCCTTGATCAGCGATTCCAGTTCGCTCTCCGCATGGATCGAGATGCCGTCTGGATAGAGCGAACCGGCCAACTCCATCGGGTATTTTCGACCCTCGATGTCAGGAATCTGCGTCGCTGTGAACGCGACTACCTCGTAGTCCTCGTTATCCCGATACAGACAATTGAAATTATGGAAGTCACGTCCAGCCGCACCCATAATAAGGACTTTTCTGCGAGCCATTTTCTCCTCCTGTTTGCCGCAGTTCACCCCTGCGGCTCCACCGCCGGGTAAAGCTGAACCGGCGGCCCGCGGAGGATGGTAACAGAGAACAAAGCTTGGAAGCCGGAAAGCTGGGAAGCCAGGACGCGAGACGGGGGCGCGTTGCCGTCGGAATCTCCCCACGTATTTCAGTCACAAAAAGTACAGAGCACGCCACGACCTCCTGCCCTAATTCAAATGTCCCGCGCGAAGCGCCCTACCTCGGAGTGAGGCTCGGATTGGTTTCGGGTGCCATCGAAAAATCAGTTTCTCCAGGATACCAATACGGGGCTTAGTCCGAGGTCCACGACCCCGCCAATACATTTGCTCCCGTCTCTTCTTATTCCCACTCGATCGTGCCGGGGGGTTTGGAGGTGATGTCGTAGACGACTCGATTGATGCCTCGGACCTCATTGACGACCCGACGCGCGATACAGTCCAGCACCTCAGGCGGGAAACGGAACCAATCGGCAGTCATAAAATCGGTCGTTGTGACCGCACGCACCGCGAGGACCTGTTCGTAGGTCCGGGCATCACCCATCACGCCAACGGACCGCACGGGCAGCAGCACACAGAGAGCCTGGGCGATCGCGTCGTAGAGCCCGGCCTGGCGGATTTCATCCAACACAATGTGATCGGCCTCTTGCAGAATGGCTACCTGCTCCGGGGTGATTTCACCGAGGATCCGCACGGCGAGACCAGGACCCGGAAATGGATGTCGCCATACGAAGTCGTGCGGCAGTCCCAAAGCCTCTCCCACCCGACGAACCTCGTCCTTGAACAGATCTCTCAGCGGTTCCACCAGTTTCAGGCCCAGGCGTTCCGGAAGTCCTCCGACGTTATGGTGGGTCTTGATGACCGCGGCAGTCCCCCGTACACCTGAACTTTCGATGACGTCGGGGTAGAGGGTGCCCTGGGCCAGGAACGTGGCATCGGAAAAACGATTGGCCTCCTCCTGAAACACCTCGACGAACTCGCGCCCGATGATCTTGCGTTTTCGTTCAGGATCCGAAACGCCCTTCAATGCTGAAAAAAACTTCTCGGAGGCATCGACGACGTCCAGGTGCATCCCGAAATGATCGAAGCTGGTTTCAACCGCCTGACGTTCGCCCTTTCGAAGAAGCCCTGTGTCGACAAAAATCGGTACCAGACGATCTCCGATCGCCTCCCGCAACAACACGGCCGTCACCGAAGAATCCACGCCCCCTGACACTCCGCAAATAACTCGCCCTTCGGGCACGCTGTTGCGAAGCCCTTCGACCAGCTCCGTTCGGATGGCCTCCGGATTCCAATCCCTCGCGGCCCCTGTCAAGTCGAGAAAGTACTCAAGCATGCCCTCGCCGTGAGGTGTGTGCCTGACCTCGGGATGAAACTGCAAGCCAACGAAACGGCGGGCAAGGTCTTCCATGGCCGCTATGGGTGTTCCCTCCGTTCGTGCGACCACCTCGAATCCGTCCGGGGTTTGCCCAACCTGGTCTCCGTGGCTCATCCAGACGCTCTGACGTATCGGCGTACCGGAAAATACGTTCTCACCAGCGACGATTTCCAACTCCGCAAGCCCGTACTCGCGGCTGCCGGAAGGTGAAACCTCCCCACCCAGGTTACGTGCCATCAACTGCATGCCGTAACAGATGCCCAGCACGGGCACATCGAGGTCAAAGACCTCCGGGTCGACCTGGAGCGCCCCTTCCTCAAAAACCGACGATGGTCCGCCGGAAAGCACAACGCCAATAGCAGCGCTGTTAGTGATGGCTTCGGCCGGCACATCACCCCGCTCGATTACGGTCTTGACGCCAAGTTCCCGTAGCCTCCGCGCTATCAGTTGGGTGTACTGCGACCCGAAATCCAGGATAGAGATCAGCTGATGGTCCATGAGTCCTCCGGCGATATCATTTCTGCCTCTTCGAGAGGATACCACCCGGGTTCTCGGCAATGGCCGCAGGGTTTGGCTGATTGACTGGCTGGTTCGTTCAGGCTACGATCTGCTTGTGAAAATACCCACATGCCGGAGTCGCCGAATCGGACGGCGATCCGGCGGGTCAGTGAGGTCCCCATGGCGTCTTACAAACGAAACGTCGATCCGTCAAAGATTTCAGACCTGACCATCGGGAGAATGTCGGTCTATCTTCGGTGCATTGATCGGCTGGTCGAAATAGGCATCGAAACCGTGTCCAGCCAGGAGATGGCCAAGCGGTTCAATCTCAATTCGGCCCAGATACGCAAAGATCTCGCCTACTTTGGTGAATTTGGCGTCCGAGGGGTCGGATACTCGGTCCCCGACCTCCGCCAGTACATCGTAGAAATTCTCGGATTAAATCGCGAACATCGAATCCTGATCGTAGGCGCAGGCAACCTGGGAACCGCTTTGTGTCATTACTCCGGGTTTTCCGGAGACAGCTTCCTGGTCGTCGGCGTATTGGACAGCGATCCAGCGAGAATCAACACGCCAACGCCTGCAGGCCTGCTGGTCGAGGACACGGCGCGCCTTGCGGACATTGTTGCGCAGCGTAGGGTGGAGATCGGCGTGATCACGACGCCCGCAACTGCGGCACAGAAGATCTGCGGAGAAATGGCCGCTGCCGGGATACCGAGCATCTTGAATTTCGCACCGATTCGAGTCAAGGCCCCCGAAGGAGTCAGGGTGACGTCGGTCGACCTCAAAATCTACCTCGAGGAACTGTCCTTTCACCTGACTCACGGGTCGTAAAGAGCGAGACCGGGTGCGCCCCGATACCGATGCCTTGTTCTCCCTGAATCCTGCATCCCGTTCCCTGAAACCTTAAGCCGAAACCCCGAATCCTCCACTCGTCATTCCAAATCCACTGTACAATCCTCCCGGTATGGAGACACCGCAGCGCATCGGCAAGTATGAGGTGATCTCTCAAATCGCAGTCGGCGGATTTGGGGTGATCTTCAAGGCCTGGGATCCGTTCATCAAACGCCCGGTCGCCATCAAGATGTGTGCTTCGAACGATGAGGAAGTCCGTCAGCGATTTCACCAGGAAGCACAGTTTGTTGGAAATCTGGTTCATCGCAACATCACGATGGTCTTTGATTTCGGTATTCAAGACGACGTGCCCTTCATCGTTCAGGAGTTCCTGACGGGTTTTGATCTTGATCATTTGCTGAGTTCCGGGGTTCTCGGCGACCTCAACGCCGTATCCTCCGTCCTGTTGCAGGTTTCCGAGGGCCTGCGCCACGCCCACCAGCGAGGCATCATTCACCGCGACATCAAACCCTCCAACATCCGAATCCTGGAAGACGGTACCGTCAAGATCATGGATTT
>DAOWGJ010000085.1 GCA_030637505.1 Holophagae bacterium | reverse complement strand
TCTCTCTCCATCAACCAACAGCCCTCAGTGGCCGCTACGGTACGCGCTTCTATCGCTACGGCAGACGCTTCAAGAACCGCTCGGCCCTCTCAAACCCAGTGATCCTGAATACCTCACTCCCATCGGCGAATACGATGACGGTAGGGACACCTCGCACCCCGAATTTCGAAGCCACGCTCCGGGCTTGATCATCCTGCCGGGTCTGGTCGATCTTGAACCGGTCGTAACCGGCCAGGATCTCAGCCACCCTGGGATCGGCGAAGGTCTTCTCGTCCAGTTCGCGGCAGGGCACGCACCAGTCGGCTGCAAAGTCGAGGATCACCGTCTCCCCACCGCCGATGGCCGCATCGACCGCCGCAGCGTCGTAGGGCTGCCATTGAAGGTGCTCGCCTCCGGCGCCGCCCCTGTTGATCGGAGCCATCCAGAGGCCGACGACAACCATGATGACTGTCAAGAGGCGCATCACACGATCGACGCCCGGTTGTTCGGATCCGGTCCGGTCAATGACCAGCAGGTAGAGGCCGCCCAGGACAAGCGTCGCCGCCAACAGCCACTGCCCCCAGTTGCCCGGCATCATCGGGGCGGCAAAATAGGCCGCCATCGCAATCAGGATCACGCCGAAGACCCGCCGAACACCAACCATCCACATGCCCGACATCGGCAGGCGGTTGACGGCGCCGGTGAAGGTGCCCAATATCAAGTACGGCAGCCCCAGACCCAAGGCCAAGGTGAAGAAGGCGATAAAGCCGAAGACCGGATCGCCTTTCTGACCGACATAGGTCAAGAGACCCAGGACGAAGGGTCCGATGCACGGCGCCGCGACGAAACCCATCACCAGGCCCATCAGGAGGGACCCGACAATGCCACCGCGTGCACCCGCTGCCTTGTGGGCCCAATTGGGGGTCTTGAGTTCCCACAGACCAAACATCGAAGCGGCCAGGCCGAGGAGAACCAATACGATGGATCCAACGACCCACGGGCTCTGCAGGGCCGAGCCGAAGAGCTGACCAGTCAACGCGGCCACAACGCCCAGTACCGAATAGGTGAATGCAATGCCCATCACGTAGGCAAATGCCATCCAAAAGGTGCCTCCGCTCCGGTTCTTGGCCTGTTGGGCGAAGAAACCGACGGTGATGGGAATCAGGGGGAAAACGCAGGGCGTCAAGTTGAGCGCCAAGCCCGCGAAAAACACGCCGATCAGAAAGAGCAGAATGGACCGGTCGCCTTCAGCGTCTTCACCTTGTTCTCCACCGTCGGCCATGGCTACGACATCGGTCGTTTCCTCTGCAGAAAAGAGCTCCTGATTGATCGCTTCGGAGGATCCACCGCCGCCCGCGATTTCGGTCTCAAACTTGGCGGTAACAGCCAACGGGGGCAGGCATTGGCTGTTGTTGCATGCCTGGGCGGTGACACTGACGGCCAGAACGGCCGCACCAACAGCGTCAGCCGGAACCAAGACCGTACCAACCATCACGGCCTTACCCTCCCACACACTCAGCGGTGTCTCGGAGAAATCGAACGTGATCGCCTCACCTTGAGGGAATTCCAGGCCGACCTCGGGCCATCCTTCCGGCAGCTGCCATTCGAGAGAGGTCGGCACCATGAACTCGTCCCCGGGATCATCGGTGTTGATGTGCCACCCCTCGTCGATATTGATGACGACGGCCAAACGCAGTTCGTCGCCGGCAACAATTGGCGATCGATCGGCTTGAAGACCGACACTGAAGACCGGCTCCGGCCGGAATCCCTGGGCGTCGGCGGACAGGGTGATCGTCACGGCGGCAATCACGGCTGCGGCGAAGACGACGGTGTTTCTCAGGTTCCTCATGCTCAAATCTCCTCGAAATCTCAGATCATTCCAGGCTCTCAGCCAGATCGGGATCGTACCTGCGGATCAGTCTGCGGATCTCGTCCGTGTAGGTCTCCCAATTCTTCTTGATCAGATCGGGTCTTCTGGTTACCGTCGCTTCGATTGCACGTTCCATCCGCCATCGCCGGATCTTGGCGTGATTGCCGGATCGCAGCACCTCCGGCACCGTGCGCCCCTCGACTTCGGGCGGCCGGGTGTAGCAGGGATAGTCCAGGAGGTGGTTGGAGAAAGAATCCTCGGCCACCGACTCCGGATCGCCGACGACGCCCGGAACCAACCGGGAGATCGCCTCGATCACCGCCATGGCCGGCACCTCGCCGCCCCCAAGGATAAAATCACCCAGGGAGAGTTCTACCGGCCGCAGAATTTCCGAGACCCTCTCGTCGAATCCCTCATACCGGCCACAGAGCATCAGAATCCGTCCGCTCTGCCTGAGCTCCTCGGCGAAGGCCTGGTCGAAAGGCCGCCCTCGGGGCGACAGCACAATCGTTACCGGAGGTGTATCGCCGGATTCGGCAATTTCGGCAACGGCCTCCAGCACCGGCGGCGCCTGGAGGACCATCCCGGCCCCACCGCCGTAGGGCTCGTCGTCCACATTTCCCCAGCGGTTGCCGCTCCAGCGCCTGAGATCGTGAACGTCGATGGCGACCAGTCCCTGCTCGACTGCACGGCCCAGGACACCCACCCTGCGGAAGGTCTCGAAGAGTTCGGGAAAGAGGGTCAGGACGTCAAATCTCACGGTTCCGACTCGCCGGTCACGCCGTCTCGGCATCGTCGTCGAGCAAACCACGGGGGGGGTCTAACGTGACCACACCGTCATCAAGGTCGACGTTCTTCACGATCTCCGGCACCCAGGGCACCAGAAACTCCCGGGTGCCGCGGCGAACAATCGCGCGAATCTGACCGGGATCGAGGTCCAGCCCCGTAATCGTTCCCAGCGCCTCGCCGTCCGGCGACCGGCACTCCAGACCGACCAGGTGATGCTCGTAGTAATACCCCTCAGGCAGTTGATCAAGGCTCTTTTCGGGCAGGAAGAGGAACAGACCACGCCAGGTTTCAACTTCGTCTCGGCTGCGGAGTCCAATCCACTCGATCAACCACCGACCACGGTGATACCGAACCGAGTGAACCCCGACGGTCCGCTCAGGGCCTTCTTCGGGACCCAGGCCGACCTCGAGCCCGGCGACTATCCGCTCCGGAAAATCGGTAATGATCTCAACCAGAACACCACCGTGCACGCCGTGGGGCTTTCCCACCCGGCCGACGATCAACCACCGGGGCGTGGCCGTGGGACTGTCGGGCGAAACCACTACTCGAGAATTTCGAGGACGAACCGCTTGTGGACCTTCATGCCCGCGGCCGACAGCAGGGTTCTCAGGGCCCGGGCCGTCCGGCCTTGACGACCGATCACCTTGCCCAGGTCTTCCTCTCGAACCCGCAACTCCAACACTGTGGTTTGTTCGCCCTCGACCTCGGTGACATTGACGTCATCCGGGTTGTCCACAAGGGCTCTCGCTATTTCGACGAGAAGGTCTTTCATCGCGCTCACAAGCGACTCCTTTTCCGGCGATTACGGCGCCAAAGGCTCGGCGCCACTGATCTCAAGATTCGGCTGGGGCATCACCCTGATGGCGTGCCTTGCGAATCAAGGAATCAACAGTCTGGGACACAGACGCCCCCTTGGCCTTCCACTCGTCGACCTTCTCGAGGTCGATCCGGATCTCGGGCGGCTCAATATTCGGGTTGTAGATGCCAACCTGGTCCAGATAAACTGAGGTCGGACGCTTCCGCGAATCCGACACGACGACCCGGTACATCGGGTGTTTCTTCGCGCCACCGCGGCGCAGTCTGATCATCAACATTTCGTAGCCTCCTTGCACGGCCCCACAGGCCGGCTCATAACCGTTTTGGGAGGTTCAGGCGCCGAGGCCCGCCCTCGTTAGATTCAACCGATTCCCAACTGTCGCTTCAGCTGCCTGGGATCGGCTTTCCCCAAGCGCTTCATTAGCTTACGCATCTGTCCGTATTGCCGCAAGAGGCGGTTGATCTCTTCGACCGACGTCCCCGACCCTTTGGCGATGCGCCGCTTCCGAGCTCCGTTCAAAATCTGGGGATGGCGGCGCTCCTTGGGCGTCATCGAGTCGATGCACGCCTCCATTCGGTTCAGCTGCCGTTCCTGCGCCTCGGTGGCGCCACCCTCAGGCATCATCTTGTTCATTCCGGGCATCATCTCCATCACCTGCTTCAAGGGACCCATCTTCTTGAGGCTCCCCAGCTGGTCACGAAGATCTTCAAGGTCAAAGCGGTTTTTCCGCATCTTGGCCTCGAGCCTTTTGGCCTTGCGGTCGTCGATGACGTCCTGGGCCTTTTCGACCAGGGTCAAGACGTCACCCATGCCCAGGATCCGGCCCGCCATCCTCTCGGGGTGGAAGACCTCGATGTCCTCCAGCTTTTCACCGATGCCCGAAAAAAGAATCGGCCGCCCAACGACCTCGGACACCGACAGGGCAGCGCCGCCGCGAGCATCACCGTCCAACTTGGTCAGGAAGACACCGGTGATATCCAGCTTCTCATGGTAAGCCCGGGCAGAGCGAACGGCATCCTGACCGGTCATGGCGTCGGCAACGAAGAGAATCTGCTTGGGTTTCAAGATCTCTTTGAGCCTGAGAAGCTGAGCCATCAACTCGTCGTCAATGTGCAGGCGCCCGGCGGTGTCGAAGACCAGGACCTGGTAGCCCTTGATCATCGCCTCCCGCATCGCCTTGCGGGCAATCTCCTCGGGATCGTCCATATCGCGAGTGTCAACCGTGGGGATCCCCGCCTTCTCACCGAGGATCAGCAGCTGTTCACGGGCGGCGGGGCGTGAGGTGTCCGCGGGAACCAGCAGGGGGAAGAGGCCCTTCTTCTCTTTGATCCAGAGGGCCATCTTGGCTGCATTGGTGGTTTTTCCGGCCCCCTGCAGCCCGACCATCATCACCACGGCCGGCCGGCCCTTGAAATCAGCTTCGACCGTTTCGCCGCCAAGGAGGCGAACCAACTCCTCATGGACGATTCTGGTAACCATCTGGGCCGGGGTCACCGACGTCAAAACCTCTTTGCCGACGGCCCTTTCCCGGACTCTCTCGATAAAACGTCCAACGACTTCAACATTGACATCCGCACCCAAAAGGGCGGTGCGGATCTCCTTCAGCGCCGTGTCAATATGAAACTCGGTCAAGTGCCCTTCGCCGCGAAGGGTCTTGGTGACGCGCGCAAGCCGTTCCTGCAGGCTCTCCAACATAAGATAGGGATTCTAGGGAAAGGCTGGTTGTAGGTCAAGCACAGAAGGGTGAATCGCTCCGGCCCGCCGGCGTGCCTCAAAGGCCGAGACTGACCTTTTCCCTGGCGAAGGGCCGGGCATGCCGCTATACTTGGCAGTCAAGGAGACGATCATGAAGGTTTTTATTTCGGTCTTGTGTGTGGTCACGATCTTGGTCGTGATCGTCGGCGCGACCAGCGGCGGTTACATCGTTATCCTTAAAAACGGTGAACGTATCCGCTGCAACGAACCCCTGGCCATCGACGGAAATCTGGCAATCATCACGCTGATTACCGGCCAGGTGACCTCCTACCCAATCGACCACATCGACCTGGTGGCTACCGAGCGCTACAACAAACTCGGCTTGGGCGACGCGTTGACGATCGACGAGTTGGAACGGAACGAACAGATTCCGCCGACACCCACCCCACGGCGAACTCTCGGCAACTACGCCACGCTCTCGGGACTGGGGGATCAGGTCGAGCTGTCTTCCGACAACCCCCCGACACCAACGCCCACACCGGGAATCAAGCTCCAGCCGGAGTCCTACAAAGACCCACAGGTCAGCGCGGCCTTTATTGAGGTTCTTGACAAGAAAAACCTCTATCTCTACCGCACCAGCACGGGCACGCGGCCGGACTACTTCTTTATCCAGGCGGTGACCGACACTCAGCGCGAGGTATTCCACGCCCTGAAAACCGTGGCCGAGGCCTTTGACATGATCGCGACCCGGCGTCCCGACCTGGCGCCCTCCACCGTCGAACTGCGCATGGTCGAGACCTCCGGTCGGACGGCCGGCACATTCAGGCTGACTCAAGAAGATGCGGCGGAGTTGGCCGGAGGCGCGATTCCGACCGAGAAGTTTTACGTAGAGAACGTCATCTTTTGAAGCGTGACGTCGCCGTGGTCGGAGCGGGTCTGGCAGGCCTGACCGCAGGCTACCGTCTGGCCCAAGCCGGTCTGAAACCTCAGATCTTCGAACGCTACCCGGTGCCGGGCGGTCTGGCCAGGGTGATCGAGGTTGGCGGGGAGCCCCTTGAGCTCTTTTACCACCACCTCTTCACCAACGACACGGAGATCACCGCATTGGCTGACGAGTTGGGCCTTGGTGACAAGATCGAGTGGCTCCCGTCGAAGATGGGCATCTGGACAGGCGGCCGACTCTGGGACTTCGGCACCCCTGCCTCCCTCCTCCGTTTCCGACCTCTCCCGTTGAAGGACAAAGTCCGTTTTATCATTGGAACCCTGCGCCTCCAGCGCTCCAACGACCCGGCGCCCTTTGAAAATATCACCGCAGCCCGGTGGATTAAGGACCACATGGGAAGCGAAGTCTGGAGGATCGTTTGGGCCCCGCTGCTCCACCAGAAATTCGCCGAGATGTACGACGAGGTCGCCATGGTCTGGTTGTGGCGGAAGATCTGGCTGAGGGGGCGCTCCCGATCCTCGAGCGGCATGGGCGAACGCCTGGGTTACATGCGGGGATCCTTCGCCCAGGTCGCCGAAGGTTTGGCGGACGCAATCCGCAGCCTGGGGGGATCACTTCACCTGACCGATCCCGTCAAACGGGTCGACAGGCTCGAGGACGGCAGCTTCGAGATCATGACCAAAAGGGGCGGCGTCCGCGCGGATACGGTTCTTGCGGCCGTTCCGGTCCCGGACTATCTTGACATCGCCGGCCACATTCTTCAGCCCTCCGAACGGGAGCGGTTGGGAGACCTTCGGGCAACCGCCGCCCTGTGCACACTTCTGGAACTCAACCGATCCTTCATGCCCTATTACTGGCTCAATATTGCGGATGAGACCATGCCCTTCGGCGGATTGATAGAGCACACCAACTACATCGAACGGAGTCGGTACGGCGGCACGCGATTGCTCTACATTTCCAACTACCTCTTCCCTGACCACCCCCTGTTCGGCGCGGGCAAGCGGGAGGTCCTGGACACGTACCTTCCAGGCCTGCGGCAGATTAATCCAGCTTTCGACTCCACCTGGATCAACCGAGTGCATCACTTCCGTGCCGACTACGCTCAGCCGGTTGTCACCCGCGCCTATCGTCAACAGATTCCCTCCATGAGAACAACTGTCGACAACCTCTACTTGTGCACAATGGCCCAAATCTATCCCGAGGATCGAGGCCAGAACTATGCCGTCATGTATGGCGAGCGGGTTGCGAAGCTGATGCTGGAAGACCACAACGCAAGTTGAGGGGGACGGGTTAGAAACTGGAAACTTGAAATTTCGAAACCGTTTCCCAATTTAGGTCCTCCAGACTCCGAGATGGTGTACCATGCGCCCGCGGCCTTCGAGGCCAGCGCAAAGACCCGCTAAGGAGCATTCTCATGGCTGGAAAAGCAATCGAAATTACCCCGAGCAACTTCGAAGATGTCGTCCTCAAGGCAGACGTGCCTGTTCTTGTAGATTTTTGGGCGGAGTGGTGCATGCCGTGCAAGGCGATAGGCCCGACGGTCGAGCAGATTGCCGAGGAGTACGAAGGCCGCGCCATCGTCGGCAAGATGGACATCGACTCGGCCAGGGACATTGCCCTGAAGTACGATATCCGCGCGATCCCGACCCTCTTTGTATTCAAAAACGGTGAGGTCGTCGACAAGGTGGTCGGAGCGGTCGCCAAGTCCAATCTGACAAAGGCCCTCGACGCCGCCCTCTGATCCGTTCACCGAGAACGGCTTCTTTCTATGAGAACCACCCCTTCGTCTCCGATTCAACGGCTGGGCGTTGTCGGCGCAGGCCAGATGGGTGCTGGGATCGCCCAGGTTGCGGCCGTCGCCGGCTTCGACGTCTTGTTGACCGATATCGACGACGCCGGACTGGAGCGAGCCCTCGAATCGATTGCCCACGATCTCGACAGGCTCATCGGCAAGGGTGCGCTCGATCAGAACCAGGCGGCGGCTGCTCTTGAACGGATAACCACCTCGACGCACCTCAAGGAGCACAGCCGGTGCGATCTGGTGATCGAGTCCGCCATTGAGGACTGTGATATCAAGCGGGGCCTCCTTCAGGAATTGGACGAGGTCTGCTCGGCCGAGGTCGTCTTGGCCACAAACACCTCGTCTCTTTCGATCGCGCGTCTTGCCGCCGCCACCGGCAGACCCGACCGCGTCATCGGGATGCACTTCATGCTGCCGGTCCCAAGAATGCAGCTGATCGAGATCGTCCGTGGTATGGAGACTTCGACCGAGACCCGTGACCGGGTCGTTGATCTTGCCGGCAGACTTGGTAAGACCCCGGTCGAATGCCGTGACTTCCCCGGCTTCGTTTCCAACCGCCTGTTGATTCCCATGATTAACGAGGCGGTCTTCGCAGTCTACGAAGGCGTCGCCTCTGCGGAGGCGGTCGACAAGATCATGCAGTTGGGGATGAACCATCCGATGGGACCCCTGCGGCTGGCCGATCTGATCGGTCTGGACACCTGCGTGACCGTCATGCGGATGCTCCACACCGGAATGGGCGACCCCAAATACCGGCCCTGTCCCCTTCTGGTCAAGATGGTCGAGGCCGGCCGCCTCGGTCGCAAGTGCGGCCGGGGATTTTATGACTACCCCTCGGACTGACCCGGCTCGGGCGGTCATTCTCTGCCAAGCCTGCGGCACTCGAAATCCCGCCGAACTCGTGCACTGCCGCCGGTGCGGTCTACGGCTCCTGGTGATCTCAGTTGCTCAAGCCGACGGCGAAGCCGGCGAGGAGGCCCAACTCTTCGAGGCACAAGAAGACCTCGAAGAGAACATCCTTGAACGCCTGACCACGTTGGAAGACAGCGT
>DAOWGJ010000116.1 GCA_030637505.1 Holophagae bacterium | reverse complement strand
GGATTGAAGAGAAGGTCGGTGAGGGTGGGATGGGTGCGGTCTTTCGTGCAACTGACACACATCTCGGCCGCGAAGTGGCCATCAAGGTCCTGCCTTCGGCTCTTGCTGCTGATCCCGACCGTGTCGCCCGATTTGAACGTGAGGCACGACTTCTGGCTGTGCTCGATCACCCCAATATTGCCGCCATCTACGCCTTCGAAACAGCTGAGGTTGAATCCGAGCCGGATGGTGAGCAATCGATTCACTTCTTGGTGATGCAGCTCGTGGAGGGCTCGACCCTTCAGGATCGGCTCACCCGGAGTGGAATGCGTCTCCATGAAGTGTTGTCGATCGGCCTGCAGGTCGCACACGCGTTGGAGTCGGCCCACGAAAAGGGCATCGTGCACCGTGACCTCAAGCCCGGCAACGTGATGGTCGACAGCGAAGGTCGCGTGAAGCTCCTTGATTTCGGCCTCGCCAAGGCGCTCCATGGAGACTCGGCCGAGGACTACCCGCTGCTCAGCCTGGACCAAACTCTGGACACGCCTACCCGGGACGGGACGGTGCTCGGCACTGCGCCATACATGAGCCCGGAGCAGGCACGCGGAGAAACGGTCGACCAGCGCTCCGATATCTGGGCCTTCGGCTGCCTGCTCTACGAAATGCTGACCAGGAACAGAGCCTTTCCCGGCAGAACCGCCACCGACAGTATGGCCCGTGTGCTCGAGAGCGAGCCTGACTGGTCACTGATGCCAGGCGAAGTGCCGGCGGCGATTTCGGGACTCCTGCAACGTTGTCTTCAAAAAGACCAGCGACGTCGCCTCCGTGATGCCCGCGATATCGCCATCTCCCTCGAGGATATAGAGGCATCTGACACACGCCCTCTCGACCGGGCAGTGGTTGAAAATGCACCCCGCAGAAGCGGCTGGGTCAAATGGAGCATCCCTGCCGTTGCCGTTGTGCTTGGGGTGCTCGGGTGGCTTCGGCCGTTCACTGTGAACCCAGCGCCTCCACCTCAGATCATTCGGTTCGAGCAATCGTTGCAGGATCCTCTCGATCTCAGCCGGGCAGGCCATGTGGGATCGGCGGTTGCGCTGTCTCCGGATGGACGATACCTGGTGTGGGTGGAAACGGCGGGGACGATGACTCGACTTTTCATCCGTGCGCTTGATTCGCCTGAATCGCGGCCGATTCCCGGAACCGAAGGCGCCGTCGTACCTTTCTTTTCTCCCGACAGCCTGTGGGTGGCCTTTGAGGCCGACGGCTGGCTCAAGAAGGTGTCCCTCCAGGGAGGTTCGCCCAAGGAGATCTGCGAGGTCGACCACCTCCATGGCGCGTCCTGGGGGGATGACGGGGTCATCGTTTTCAGTGATGGCGGCTTCAGTCCCCTCTCGTACGTGGCATGCAACGGCGGAACGCCACGCCATATAGTGGCGGCCGATGGTGCTGAAGTCCATGCTGAATACCCATTCGTATTGCCCGGTTCTAGATTTGTGCTGACGGGCCCGCCTGGTCAGAACCAGGTCGATCTTCTTTCCCTCGAGAGCGGGCAGGCCGTTCCTTTGGTGATGAATGGGCGGGCACCCAGCTACCTGTCCTCCGGACACCTCGTATGGATTGAAGGGGCCGACCTCGTGGCGGCCCGGTTCGATCTTGAGAGCATGTCGATCGTTGGGGACGCCCTTCCGGTCGTCAAGGGCGTCTTGACCGAGCAGGCCTATGCCTCTCACTACACGATCTCGAAAGCCGGCCACCTTGCCTACCTCCCCGGCGGGGAGGTTGACCAGCCGTTCGTACCCACCTGGGTTGATCTCAAGGGCGAGACAACAGACACCGGGCTTCGCGGAGGGGAGATCATGTCGCCGCGCCTGAGCCCGGATGGAAACCGGCTGCTATTCACTCGCCAGGATGCCACCCGGAGTTTTTGGATCGCCGATTTGAACCGAGGCGTTCTTGATCGCTTCACACGCGACGAAGGTGACGAGTTTTGGGGCATTTGGAGCCCGGACGGCGAACGAGTGATTTTCAACTCGACTGGTGGCGGTAAATGGGCCAATATCTTCTCGAAAGCCTCCGACGGCAGCAAACCCGCGAGGAGGCTCACCAACGCTACGGCCCATCAGCTTCCGATGGATATCACTGATGACGGCCGGTTGGCAGTGCTGGGGGTGGGCGCTGGAATGCACCAGGATATGGACATCTATACGCTCCGCCTCGAAGAGAATGGATCCGCTGAACCGCTTCTTTCAGAGGAGTTCACCGAGACCCATCCGGCGATTTCCCCCGATGGAGAGTGGCTCGCCTATACGAGCGACGAAACCGGGGCCCTGGAGGTTTACGTTCGGCCCTTCCGAGGGGATGGTGGGGCGGTGCGCATCTCACGCAATGGTGGGCTGGAGCCGTTGTGGTCGCCGGACGGCCGAAGGCTCTACTACCGTTCAAGGGATGGTAGTCGAGCCACGGCCGCCGAACTCCAGTTTGGGGACGGCCTGAGAGTGACCGAAGAGCGCCAGATCTTTGAGGGAAACTTTAGGCCGGGGATCCAGTGGGGACTGTTTTGGGACATCCACCCCGACGGGGATCGTTTCATCATGCTCGAGGTTCGCGGACCAGAGGCGCCGACAGATATCGAGGTGGTCGTCAACTGGGCCGAAGAACTGAAGGAGCTGGTCCCGGTGAACCGCTGATAATCGAACCACAAGATCCCTTAAGCGCAACAAGTCTCAGGGATTGGCGTACACTGCGACCCTGGGAGGCCATTTGTGCCAGGTCCCGGCTTTTCCGGCCGATCTCGACCGCCTCCTCGCCGGCAGAAAACGCAGGATGGTCCCTGTCACACGTTTCCCTCCGCAATTGCCCGGCGGGCAGCGGTTTCGAGGACCTGCACCGCCTGGCCGAACCCGGCGAAGCGTCTATCCTTTGTCTGCCCATGGTAGAAGCGGTAATAGATCTGCTGGACAATGCCGGCGAGCCGGAAGAGGCCGTAGACGTGGTAGAAGGTGAAATCCTCGACCGTTAGACCGGTCCCCTTGAGGTACCGGGCCACAATCTCGCGTCGGGATAGGGCACCCGGAGTGGTGGTGGGCACGAGCCGAATCGCCTGCAGCCCTGGGGGATCATCCGCCTCGATCCAGTACGCCAGGGAGGCGCCCAGGTCCATCAGGGGATCACCGATGGTGGCCATCTCCCAGTCGAGGATGCCGATGATGCGAAGCGGGTCAGAAGGATCGAGGACCACGTTGTCGAAGCGGTAGTCGTTGTGGATGACTGCCGCGCCTCGGTCCGGGGGGCGGTGATCCTCAAGCCACCCCATCACCTCTTCGAAGTCGGGGACATCGGGAGTGCGGGCGGCACGGTAGCGACGGCTCCAGCCGGAAACCTGCCTCTCCACGTAGCCCTCCGGGTGCCCGAAAGCCTCGAGGCCGATCTCCTGGTGGTCCAGCGCGTGCAGTTCAAGGTGCACGTCCACCAGTCGTTCACACAGAGTTCGCATGGATTCGGGGGAGAGATCCAGACCCTCGGGGAGGTCCCGGCGGAGGATCAGGCCACGGATCCTTTGCATCAGGAAGAACGGGGCGCCCAACACCTCGGAATCCTCGCAGAACGCCACGGGTTCAGGGGCGTAGGGGAAATGTCCCGCAAGTGCGGAGAGCGCCGTCCACTCACGGTGCATGTCGTGACCGGTCTTCGGTTTCTTCCCGAAGGGCGGCCTGCGCAACACGAACTCCTCGTCGCCCGCCCGAACCAGGTAGGTGAGGTTCGAGTGGCCCGCGGGGAACTGGGAGATTTCGACCTGCCCTGTGAGGTCAGGGCGTTCCCGGACCAAGAAGGCGGTCAACCTTTCGGCATCGATTTCTTCTCCCGGGCGGGGAACCCGGGTTTCATTATCGAAAGACACCGCTGCCCTCCTTGATCTCCTCGGCGCGTACCCTGTAGGGTTTGAGGATCTTCCGGGCAAGCGACAGCTTGTGGACCTCGTCCGCTCCGTCGTAGATGCGGGCCGCCCTCTCGTGGCGATGGAAGAAGGCCAGGATCGTGTCGTCGGTCATCCCGAGGCCGCCGAAGACCTGCAACGCCCGGTCCACCACCCGCTGCATCACGTTCGCCACCACGAACTTGATCATGGAGACCTCCTGCCGAGCCTCCTTCCACCCCAGGTGTTCGATCCTCCATGCCGTCTGGAGGGTGAGCGCCCGGGCCGCTTCGATCTCAGCGGCGCTCTCGGCAATCCACGCCTGGATGATCTCCCTGTCGGCAAGCACCTGGTCGGGGGCGATGGTGCGCGTCACCGCTCGCTTGCAGAGGAGGTCGAGTGAACGCCTGCAGATCCCCAGCCACCGCATGGTGTGGTGGATCCTCCCGGGTCCCAGGCGCTCCTGGGCGATGCGGAATCCTTCCCCCTCGGGCCCGAGCAGATTCGACCGGGGCACGCGGCAGGAGTGGTAGAGGATCTCGGCGTGGCTGAACCAGCCATCGCCTGCGTGGCCCATGACCGCAATGTTGCGAACCAGATCGAATCCAGGTGTCTCGGTTGGGACGATGATCATGCTGGCCCGTTTGTGTGGCGGCGCTTCGGGATTGGTAACCGCCATCACGATGGCGAAAGCTGCTCCGTCGGCCGAGGTCGTATACCACTTCTGCCCGTTGATGACGTAGTCGTCTCCATCCTTGATCGCAGTGGTGTCCATCATCACGGGATTCGATCCCGGAAGTTCTACCTCGGTCATGGAAAAGCAGCTTCGGATCTCACCGCGGACGAGAGACTCGAGCCATCGGCTCTTCTGCTCATGGGTGCCGTGATCGTGCAGGATCTCGATGTTTCCGGCGTCAGGAGCGTGGCAGCCGAAGATGTAGTGCCCGAGAGGGCTCTTGCCCAGGACCTCGGAAACCAGGGCGAAGTCCGTCAAGGACAACCCCATTCCGCCGTACTCCTTCGGCTGAGCGGGGCCCCACAGGCCCATTTGTTTGACCTTCCCCCGTAAGGTCCCGATCTTCGGTTCGATCTCGGAGAGGCTCGTTTTCAGGAATGCCGGTTCCAGAGGGATGACCTCTTGCTGGATAAACTGCTCCATCAGTTCGAGCATGACCCGGGTCTCGTCGCTTACCGTGAAATCCATCGTGTCCCCCCCTTTGGAATGGTAGTACAGCCAAGGAGCTTGAAGGGCGCTCGCCGCAGGGCGATCGAGATGATGAGGCGGCCCAGAATCCGCACTGCCGGCTTCGATCGAACGCCCTTCGCGGACGGACTCGAGTCTGGGATTACCTTCACACTGGACGGCGACCCTTCCGTAGTGGGATTTTCGGCCGGGCCTCCAGGCTCTGTTACCGTTCCCACATGATATGGCCACCGACACTTGTCGAACCGGTGTTTCGCCCGCCATCCGAGGCCGGCTCGTTGATCCTCCAGATCACTCTTGGATGTTCCTGGAACCGGTGCACTTATTGTGCGATGTACCGCAGCAAGGATTTTCTGGTTCGCCCGCTCGGGGAGATCAAAGAGGAAATCCGCGGGGCGGCACGGGGAACCCCCGGAGTCCGCCGGGTTTTTTTGGCCGACGGCGATGCGTTGGCGGCGCCCTTCGAGGTGCTGGCTGCGGTTCTCGCTGAGATCAGGGAGGCGTTGCCCGAAGTCCAACGGGTCGGAATCTACGGTGACTCACGGTCGATGCTTCGCCTGGGAGCAGAACGCCTGAGCCGCCTGAGGGCTCTCGGTCTGGGAATTATCTACTTTGGCCCGGAGACCGGTGATGAGGTTACCTTGAAAGCAGTGGTCAAGGGCGCGACGGTCGAGCGGCAACTCGAGGCAGCGTGGGCAGTCGGGCAGGCCGGAATCAAGCTTTCGATGATGGTGCTTCTGGGGTTGGCTGGAGTCGAGGGCTCCGAGAGGCATGCTCGGGCGACCGGCCGGTTCATTGTAGCGGCCAAGCCGACCTATGCGGCGGCACTGACCGTGACACCGGTCCCGGGGACCGAGATGCACGATGCCTTTGAGAGTGGCGCTTTTCGGCTTCCGGACAGGTGGGGCATGCTCCAGGAACTGCAGTGGATGTTGGAAGAAATGGAGGGCTACCGAGGTCCGTTCCATGCCAACCACGCCTCCAACTACCTGCCGCTCAAGCTGCGGCTGCCGAGGGACCGTGAGCCGTCGATCGCCCTGATTCACGACGTCTTGAAGAGCCGTGACGAAAGCCGGCTCAGGCCGGAGTGGGCGAGGGGGCTTTAGCCCGCACTTCTCACCAGTGATCTACTACGGCGCGAAATACACAGCGATCTGCAGCGTTTGCTTGAATTCGCTCATCCCCTCGGAGCCGAAGGCGGAGAGACGCAAGCCGCGAAGCGGTGCCAGCGAACATAGTGCGAACTATGCCTCATTCGCCGCCCACGCCGCCCGCTTTGCGGGCACGAGCCTGCTGGCTCGACAGCCCTTCGGGCTTGGCGCGATGTCCCTATCTGCGAAAACACTGCATCTCACCGCGTCTTCCACGCCTCGCAACGAAAACCGGTGAGAAGTGCGGGTTAGGAGCTGTCGGCTCTCATTGTGCAGGTTTCAGGACTCAGGGGCAGGTAGGGGCGGACCCCCCGTGTCCGCCCGTTCTGCGTTTGCCGGTCGCGACAGGGCGGGCACAGGGACCCGCCCCTACTTTCCTTTGACGCAATCTGACTGCACGATCTTCGCCGAGGCCGATAACACCCGGGTGGTTCTGAGAATGAAACCGGATTCCAGCATGATTTGGGAAAGGTGCTAGGGTCGGTTTGTGTTTGAGGTTCTGCTCAAGCGTTCAGGCAAGGACGATGGCGGATTCTTTACGATAACGAGGGAGGTTGGTTATTTCTGATCAAGATCAGAATCTTGGCGAATCCCAGGTGGACCCGGATCACCGAGATGTTCTTCCTCAGTCCTCGTCGCTGATCATTCTATTGATCTTGTTTGCCGGGATTGGGTTGTTGACTATCTTTTCGATCGTCAAGGGTGGAGCCGAAATCGAGTGGCATGAGGGTGGGGGGCTCAAAGCGTTTGCGCCGGAAGATTTCCCCGAGATCGAGTGGAACGACCCTTCGATCGATCAGCTTGACGCCGCGGGTCTCGAAGGTTCGAACGAGGCCTTCAAGGTGGCGCCTCCGCCTTTTTCAGAGGACATTTTCCCCTGTACGGAGTGTCATGCGGAGATGGAACCTGATGTCGAACGTCGTGTGCTCGAGGACATGCACGACGACATCGTGCTTGATCATGGACCGAAAGAACGGTGGTGTTTCGACTGCCACAATGTGGACGATCGGGACAGACTTCGTCTCGCAAACGGGACGCTGATCGGTTTCGACGAGAGTTACCGCCTGTGCGGGCAGTGTCACGGCACGATTTTCAGGGATTGGCGGCAAGGGATCCACGGGCGCCGTGTGGGATACTGGAACGGACCCAAAAGGTATTTGTTGTGCGCCAACTGCCACAACCCCCACGCTCCGAAATTTCGGCCGATCAAACCTCTTCCACCACCGGTCAGGCCCGAGTTCCTGGCCGGTCGATGAAAGGACTCGACATGAGCCAGGATGCGAAGGGCGGTGATGTGGGCCGTCGGGATTTTCTCCGCGGCGCCGGTCTGGCCACCATGGCCACGATGGCGACCCGGTTTACGGGTGCGTCTCCCCGAGCAGTCGAACGATTCTTGGCGACGCGGTTCACGGAGTTGTCACCGGATGAGGTCGAGGCGATTCTTGCGGACCTCGAGAGGGACTACAGTCGGCGCTTCGGCAAAGAGGTGTCGGTCTCGGCGACTCCGCCGATGGACGACGTGTTCTTCGGCTACGGCTTGGATATTTCCCGCTGTATCGGTTGCCGTCGATGTGTCTATGCCTGCGTCAAGGAAAACAACCAGTCAAGAGATCCCCAGATCCACTGGATTCGTGTTCTCGAGATGGAGAAGGAGAAGGGAATTGACCTGGCGGAAAGCAGCCCTTATTACGATCCGGAGCAGGTCCCGGAGGAGGATTTCTTCTACCTGCCTGTAGCCTGCCAGCAGTGTCGCAACGCACCGTGTACCCGGGTGTGCCCGGTCAAGGCCACCTGGCAGGAGAAGGACGGGATTGTTGTCATCGACTACGACTGGTGTATCGGTTGCAGATGCTGTATGTCGGCCTGTCCATACGGCGCCAGACACTTCAACTGGGCCGAACCGGAGCTTCCGGCGGTGGCGGTCAATCCCGACACCCACATTCTCGGAAACCGGCCGCGAATGAAGGGTGTTGTGGAGAAGTGCACTTTCTGCATTCAACGGGTTCGAAATGGACGCTACCCCGCATGCTCGGAAATCTGCCCGGTGGGTGCTCGGAAATTCGGAAATCTGCTCGATGAAGAGAGTGAGATCAGGTACTTGATGAGGGAGAAACGAGTGTTCGTCCTCAAAGAAGAGTTGGCGACGAAGCCGAAGTTCTATTACTTCTATGCGACATAACTCGAATATTCATCGGTCGGGTGAGGCATGATGACCAGAATCAAGCAGTTTTCCCTTTTCATCCTGGGATCGGCACGGTTGGCTCTGACGGGAGGCAAGGCCTATTGGACCTGGGTCGGCAGCCTGTTGATCCTGATCGTGTGGGGAGTTGCAGCCTACGCCACTCAGTTGCGGGACGGCCTGATCGTTACCAATATGCGCGACCAGGTCTCGTGGGCTTTCTATATCGGGAACTTCACCTTCCTGGTGGGGGTCGCAGCGGCCGCGATTCTTCTTGTCATTCCCGCATACGTCTACCACTGGAAACCAATCAAGGAAATAGCCATCTTCGGCGAGTTGCTCGCAATCAGCGCGATCACGATGTGCCTCCTTTTCGTCACTGTCGATATTGGTCGGCCCGAGCGTTTCTGGCATCTGATGCCGTTTGTCGGCAGTCTCAATATCCCGTCCTCGCTGCTGGGCTGGGATGTCCTGGTTCTCAATGGATACCTGTTGTTGAATCTCTTCATCGTGACGCACCTGCTGTACAAGGCCTTTTTCAAGCGCGCCTACAACAAGGCCTTGATCGTGCCGATGATTTTGTTTTCGATCCCTTTTGCGATCAGTATCCACACCGTGACGGCGTTCGTCTATATCGGCATGGCCGGGCGGCCCTTCTGGAATGCTTCGATTCTGGCGCCTCGTTTCATCGCGTCTGCCTTCTGCTCAGGCCCCGCGATCCTCCTGATCCTGTTCCAGATTTTGAAACGCCTCAAGGTCGTCGATATCAAGGATGAGGCCATCTGGAAGATTGCCGAGTTGATGGCCTATGCCATGTTTCTCAACCTCTTCCTGTTCGGCGCCGAGATTTTCAAGGAGTATTACTCGGCGACCCACCACATCCTCCACACGCAATACCTCTACAGCGGCATCCATGGGCACACGGCGCTCGTCCCGTACGCATGGGCGTCGGTGATTTGCAGCACTGTGGCCTTTCTGCTCTTCTTGTTTCCGGCGACACGCAAGAATCTGGTCACGCTCAACATCGGTTGTCTTTTGATTTATGCAGGTGTGTACATCGAGAAGGGCATGGCCCTGGTGATCCCCGGCATGACGCCGGACACGCTTGGTGAGATTTATGAGTACACGCCGACGATGACAGAGGTGAGGATCGGTGCCGCGATCTTTTCTATCGGTTTCCTGATTTTCACGGTCATGTGCAAGATTGCCATCCCGGTGCTCAAAGGCGATTTCACTGTCGATTCACTTGAAAGGTCTGGCTAAAGGCCTTTAATTTCAAAACCTTCTTTGCGTTTCCTTTGCGGTCTTGGCGTCTTTGCGGTTCAATTCCGACTTCGTTTCTGACGCCAACCCGAAACCAACCGGCCGACCAGGCCCACCACGAGGACTGGTGGTGCGACCAAGATGGCCAGGAGGAACGAGACGACATGGAGGACCTCGCACAGACCATGAAGGAATGGCCGGTCGGCCGCCATCTGACCCAGACCGTAAAACACATTGTGGAGCACGGCGAAGACGAGAAACCCAACGGCAGCGCCGAGCGCGAGCCATAGGAAGGACTTTGGTCGTGACCACCGTCTGACGACTGCCAGGGTCCAGCATATAATCGCCCCGAAGAGCAGGGCGATGCCCGGGAGATTGTCTGGGATGCCGACGGCCAACGCCGCAACGAAGACGAGTGCCCCAAGTGCCACCAGCCCGAACCCGGGGTTCTTGAAGGTGAGTGGACCGTATTCATCGGGTTGCTCGACCATGGGGGCCTCCCGTCATGATAATCCCGGATAAGAAAACCTACGCTGAGCAATTCTGACGGATGAGATGTGCTAAACCCTTGAGGCTCTGGTGCTTGAAAAAAACGCAGGCATACCCGAAGGTCTGTTGAGGCTTTTTGAAAGTAGGAGCCGACACCAGCCCAAAGGGCTGCCACGCCAAAGGCGGGGGGGAGCGAAGCGACCTGTGTTGGCAAACCAGGGCCCAGGGGTTTGGTGCAGATCGCCGTTGAGAATCGTTTAGCATAGG
>DAOWGJ010000127.1 GCA_030637505.1 Holophagae bacterium | reverse complement strand
AGCCCAACTCGGGCAAGAGCACGATCTTCAACGCCATCGCCGGTTATCGCTCGGCGACCGCCAATTTTCCCGGCTCGTCGGTGAGCTACACGCTCAGTCGTGCGCTGATTCACGGTCACGAGGTCGATGTTGTCGATCTTCCGGGCATGTACTCTCTGACCTCAGTATCTCCGGAAGCCGGTGAGGCCGTTCGGTATGTTGCGGAGGAGGACTGGGACCTGATCATCAACGTCGTCGATGCCAGCAGGCTTGAGCGGTCCCTGGAATTGACCCTCCAACTGCTCCAGCTGGAGCGGCCGATGGTCATCGCCCTCAACATGATGGACGAGGCCGAGCGGCACGGCATGACCATCGACGTCGAGGCCCTGGCGAAAAAACTGGGCGTTCCGGTCATCGCCACCGTCGGTCGGCGAGGGCAGGGACTCAAGGATCTCTTCCGAACAGCCCTTCAGGCGGCCCACGGCGGGTCCGCACACGGGCCGGGTTGTTTCGACAAGGAAGTCGAAACAGCCGTTGCCCAGGTCAAGGACCTCCTGGGAAAGGCCGGGTTCGAGTGCCGTTTGCCGACGGCGCTGGTGGCCACCAAAGTGCTTGAGTTGGATCCGTACTTCAGGGAGAAAGTCCGGCGGTCGACGCCGGAGGTTGAGGGCAGTATCGACACGATCATCGAAAAGCTCCAGGACATCCACGGTTGGAGTGCCGATCAGGTGGTGTCCGGGTGTCGTCATGCGATGGCCCACACGATCTGGGATCAGATCGGACAGCTTGGCCGACCCAAGGTCGGCTGGCGAGAGCGGGTCGACCGGTTGCTGCTCCACCCGTGGTCCGGCGGTCCGCTGATGGTGTTGATCCTCTCTGTGGTCTTCTACCTGGTCTTCGGCGTCGGGCGGTTGCTGGAGGCGCCGTTGGTCGGCTGGTTCGACGGCATGCAGGCAGTTCTGGAGGGACGTTTTCCTCCAGAAACTCTGGTCGGGGCCCTGCTGTCAGGGCTCTTCCTCGGTATTGCCGGCGGCTTGACCATCGTTTTGCCTTACCTGTTGCCGTTCTTGATTGCGCTGGCGGTGTTGGAAGACTCGGGCTACCTGCCGCGCATGGCCTACATCTTGGATAATTTGATGCACCGGATCGGTTTGCATGGTAAATCCGTTCTGCCGCTGATTCTTGGCTATGGCTGCACCGTACCGGCGATCATGGCCACCCGAATCCTGGAATCGAAAAGGGACCGGCGCATCACCGCGGCCTTGGCGTCCTTCATCCCGTGCTCCGCCCGGACCATTGTCATCTACGGTTTGGTCGCGGCCTATCTTGGGCCACTTTGGGCTCTGGGCATCTACCTCCTCAACCTGGTGGTGATCATGGTCATCGGCCGGGTCTTGAGTCAGTTCCTCGAAGGGCGGTCCCCGGGGTTGATTCTGGAGATCCCCAATTTGGCGCTCCCAACAATGAAAACGATGGTTGCAAAGACATGGCTCAGCCTGAAGGAGTTTCTCATCATCGCGTGGCCGGTCCTGGTCGTATCCTCGATCGTTCTCGGGCTCCTGGAGTACTTCGGCGCCGGGGCTTTCCTCAACGCCGCTCTGACGCCATTGACGGTCTGGACCCTCGGCCTTCCGGCAGCCGTCGGCATGACCCTGATCTTCGGCGTGCTTCGCAAGGAACTGACCCTGGTGATGCTCGTGCAGGCCATGGGGACCAACAACCTCGACCAGGTTCTGACGACCGAACAACTGGTGGTCTTCACCCTGTTCGTCGTCTTCTACGTGCCTTGTGCCGCCACCATCGCGGCGATGGCTCGGGAGTTGGGCTGGAAGGACACGGCGTGGATTTCGGGGCTGACCGTCGTTGTCGCTCTGGCCTTGTCGATTGCTGGGCGGATGGTGTTTTCCGTCGTCTGAGATCGGGAACAGGTTGATGTTGGGGTCGGCCGCCGCTGGGCTTCGCTCAGACCTGAAGGTTCAGTTGGGTTTCAGTTCTGAAATGACCTATTTGGCAAGTTGTTTTCGAAAATGAGCCATGCCCTCGATTCACATCATCGTCGGTCCATTCGACTGAGAGGATACGACTACAGCCAGGAAGGCGCGTATTTTGTCACGACTTGCACTGAACAGCAGGTTTGTGTTTTGGGAGATATCGTCGATAGCGAAATGTGTCCGAATGACGCTGGACGAATGGTCGGACAATGGTGGGTGGAATTGAACCGTAAATTTCCAAATACTGATGTGGACGATTTCGTCGTAATGCCCAATCATGTGCACGGTATCGTTCGCATCAACCCTGTAGGGGCGAACCTATGTGTTCGCCCGCCCGTTGGTCTGGATGGTGACCTGGATGATAGGTCGCCTGTTTGTTCGGATGTTGATCCCGGCGGACAGGGCGCACACGCAGGTGCGCCCCTACATACCATTATTCAATGGTTCAAAACGATGACGACAAATTACTACATTCGCGGAGTGAGACAATCCGGGTGGCGGGCGTTTCCTGGACGGCTATGGCAGCGCAATTACTACGAACACATCATCCGCAATGAGGCAGCACTACACCGCATCCGCCAATACATCATGGACAACCCGGCGCGATGGGACGAAGATGACGAAAACCCCGAGAACTGGACGTAGGAGCAGTTCGCGAGCGCCGCTACGGGAGGCAACGGTGAAAATGATGGGTTATAGGCGAATCTCGAAGATCATTTTTCTGATCCTGATGACTGTCACGGGAGGGTTTGCCGCCGAGGCTCTTCCGGTAGTCGAGCCGGAGGCAAAGACCCGCGAGGTGGTCCTGCTCTATACCAACGATTTTGAGAGTGCGTATGACCCGATCCCGGCATTCTGGCGGGATGATCTGGACCATGTCGGCGGGATTGCTGAGCTGGCGGCCCTGATCGAAGCGGAGCGGGCGAAGGCGTCGTTGAGCTTTTTGCTCGACGCGGGCGATATTTTCACCGGAACTCTCGCCAAGTTGACCCACGGTGAGCTGCCTTTTGAGTTGATGATCACGATGGGTTATGACGCGATGTGCATAGGCAACCACGAGTTCGAGTACGGCTGGTGGGTATTGCGTGATGCGATGCACCGAGCACCGTTCCCTGTGCTCGCGGCCAATCTGTTTTACGAGGGGACGGATATCCCGTTCGCCCAACCCTCGACAATCCTCGAGCGCGATGGCTTCCGTCTCGGGGTGGTCGGCATTTTCGGTACGGACGCGGCGACCGCGCTGTACCCACCCCATCTGAAGGGTCTCGAAGTGCGTGATCCGGTTGCTGCCGCCAAGGTCGCGGTGGCACGTCTCCGCCCCGATGTTGATCTGGTCATCCTCTTGACCCACCAGGGGAAAACCGCGCCCATGCAGACCGACGACGAAGCCGATCGCACGGTGCAGCGCGGCATTGAAGCCGATATTCGCCTCGCGGGATTGGTGGAGGGCGTCGACGTGCTGATTGGCGGCCACGCCGATGCCGGTCAGGAAACACCTGTCGTGCACCCGGAGACCGGCACGCTGATCTGCCAAACCTACGGGCAGGGCACGCGCCTCGGCTACCTGAAACTGACGCTGGACGCCGAGACTGGAAAAGTCGTTGCCCACGATGGTCGTCTCCTGGTCGTTGACAGCGACAACCTCAAGCCGCAGCCAACGGTAGCCGCCAAACTCGAGGCCTATCGCATGCGATTCCCGGAGATCGACGAGGTTCTTGGCCGTACAGCCGGACGCTTGACCCGTCGGTATTTCGAGGAGTCCGATCTCGGGAATCTCTGCGCCGATATCCTGCGAACCCATGGATTGACCGACATGGCCTTTATCCACTCCGGTGGATTGCGGGCCGACCTCCCGGCCGGGCCGGTCACCCGCGAGGCCCTGTTCGACGCCTTTCCCTTCATCGATTTCGTCTACGTATTGTCGATGACGGGCGAGCAGATCCGAATTGTCCTGGAACAGAGTTTTACCCTCGAACGGGGCCTGCTCCAGGTTTCGGGTCTGAGGGTCGAATACGATCTTTCCGAGCCTAATGGTGAACGAGTACAGAAGGTGTCGGTAGGAGACCGGCTACTCGATCCGCTGGCCACCTACTCGGTGACAACCCTCGATTTCCTCGCTTCCGGCGCCGATCTGTACTCAGGTTTTGTCGAGGCGGAGGTCGTCATCGACGACGGTCCTAGATTTGCCGATCTCCTGGAGAAATTTTTCACCGAGACCGAAACGGTTGCCGCACCGCCCCGCGGGCGGCTTATTCCGGTTCGGTAGCCAACCGAACCGCCACTTTCCGCCACGGTTCGATGCCGTTGCAGGGCGGCTGGTCGATGACGGTGCGGCCGCTGTGCTCCTGGACCTCGAATTCTTCGAAATGCCGGTCGAGGGCGGCAAGCAACGCTGCGCCAATCTCGCTGAAGGCCGGATCTTTCAATAGGTTGACGGTCTCGCGTGGGTCGGCCTGAAGGTCGTAGAGTTCGTCACCGAATTGTGGGTCCAGTGGCGGGTAGCGCCGAACGAGTTTGTAGCGGCCGTCATTGATCTGGCGGGCGTTGCCGTGCTCGGTGAACCGGTAGCGGCGCCACCGGGATTCGGAATCGTGAAGCCTGGGAAGCAGGCTTGTTCCGGGGCTGTTGATTCGACGGCGAAGATCCTCGCTGATCTCGAGGCCGGCTGGCTCGAGGATCGTCTGAAACAGATCGAGATGATCAAAAGGTATATCGAGGGTGATCCCGGCTTCTGGGAAACCCGAAGGCCAGCTAAGAATCATCGGCACACGGATCGACTCCTCGTAGAGATTCTGTGGGAGGGTTGCGTTGCTCTTGCCGATCAGACCGTGGTGGCCGACCATCATGCCGTGGTCCGAGGTGTAGATCACCAGTGTATTCTCGAGGTCGCCCCTGGCCTCGAGCAGTTCGAGGATTTTCGCCAATTCCGCATCCTGATGGCTGACTGCTGCGTAGTACTGGGCGAGGGTCTCACCGAAATCCTCAGGGGCAACTGAGGCAGGTCCGGCTGCAGGTAACATCGATGTCTCTCCTTGGGGGACTTCCCGGAGATCAGCGTTGCGGTAGCGTTCAACGAGGGCCTTCGGATGTCCGGTGATCGGTTCGTGGGTATCGGTTGGCGCGAAGAGCAGGAAGTAGGGCTGATCCGGGTCACCGGAAGCGATGAACTCACGTGCGGCACGCCCGAGGTACTCCAATTGGTAACCGTCAACGCTGATGGGCGTTCCCTGATCGGACAGGTGGACCGTGCCCTGGTGGAGGTATTGATTGGGCCAGTCCTCGGGGCCCTGGTCGTAGCTGAGCCAGCGGTCGAAGCTCGGATCCGGTTCAAGACTCGTCGCTGAGAGGTGCCATTTGCCGATCAGCGCCGTGCGGTAGCCGGCTTTCTGCAGGAGTTCGGGAAGGAGCACCTCATCCGCCAGCCAATTCTGGTGAAAATCGGGCCTTTCGGAGAGAAAGTCATGGATCCCGTGCTGGGAGGGGAGTCGGCCGGTCAGCAGGCTGGTCCGTGCCGGCGAGCACACCGGTGACGGGCTGGTGGCGTCGGCCATCAGGACGCCGGATTGGGCCAGTCGATCGAGAGCCGGCGTGTCGACCTCTTTATTGCCATAGGGGCCGGCGGCCCACTGGCCGTGGTCATCAGCGAGGAAGAGCACGATGT
>DAOWGJ010000035.1 GCA_030637505.1 Holophagae bacterium | reverse complement strand
CCTTCATCGAGAGATTCCTGGAGAAGGGTCGGATGCGGCCGCTGCTCGAAGGTATTCCGGTCAATGTCATCTTGGACCAGGATGCGCCGCTGCTGGGAGCGGCGTGTCGAGCCACAGTCGAGTTGGCGAAATAGCCTCTGATGATTCTTCCATTGCCCGGCTCCCGTTCACTCGATCCGCGGGCCACGCAGCATCAATGCTCGTCGGTTCTCGATACTCTGTCGCCACACCGGCAAAAAGGTGGTGAGGTCCCGGGTATGATCGTAAAGACCTCGCATGAGGGTCAGCATACGGTTTGAGAACACCGACTGGATAACCGACCTTGTGGCGATGATCTCATCGTTGCTGGTCTCGAGGTGTTCCTCGATTCCCGCGAGAACCGAAAGGGCGGCATCGTGCATTTCGTTGAGAGTACCGCACACGACCGGCAGGTTTGAGGCATGCTCCCCGAGCAATTCGAGTTCGGATAGCCGTATGCCGCGCAGACCGAGGATCATTTTGAGCCTCTTGACCAGGCCGTCGGACACATTGTTGAGAAAAGGCGCGATAGCCGTCCATTCCTCCCGGGTGGGGATGCGGCCCTGCTCAGCCATAGTCCGGCAGGTTTCGGTGAAATCTACGGATCCGTTCTTGATGGAGCTTCCCAGATACTCTTCGAGGTGTTCAACCGAGGTATGGAGCCATTCGGACTCGTCCACGTCACGGGCAAATTTACGGGTCAGAAAATAGTCAGTGTCGCTGTGGCTGCGGGGATCGCGGGCGAGGATCTCTCCAAGGGTGTCAAGAAGAAAGGCGTGGAGCTGGCCGATGGCGACGCACAGAAGTTTGCGGATCGTGTCGTGATCCGATTCCGACAGCGTCTCGGGATAGCTTTCCACTGACTCGAGCAGGCTCCGGTCGAGAACGTTGAAGTACAGATCCGCCGACTCTCGGGCCTGTTCCAATTCGGGGATGTGAGACTTTCCTTTGAGCAGCGGCGCTACCTCGGTTTTGAGTATCAGGGTAATCTTGCGAACCTGTTCCCACATCTGGTTGAGTCGCTTGGGGGAACTGTGGAGAATCGCGTAGTTACTTTCGAAAACCTCGTCAAGAACTCTGATGCAGCCAAGAAAGGCACGGATTCTGGGGTTCTGCCACTGTTTCCTTTCCAGCGACCACTCTGACAGACTCACTCCCTTGGGAAGCTTGACATCGGCGTTGGTTTCCCTCTTCATTTCCGGCCTTTCCGCATGAGAGCTCGCCCCTTGAGACTACAGTCTTCTGGCCATTGGTGCCAACTCGAAAAGGAACTCCGATCCCTGAGACCTTCGAGTCTAGTAAGATAGCCCTTCTGGCCATGTACCAAGACTTTTACGATCTCCGCGAGCCGCCGTTCAATATCACGCCGGATCCCCGCTACTTGTTTTTCAGCCGGCGCCACCGTGAGGCATTCGACCACATCCTCTTCGGCATCACCCAGCGCAAGGGGTTCATTCAGGTCACGGGAGAGGTGGGTGCAGGCAAGAGCACCCTGTGCCGGGCGGCGCTCGAAGAACTCGGGGAGGGTTACGCGACGGCCCTGATCCTCAATCCGGTGATGACCGGTATCCAGCTGCTGCGGTCGGTTCTTCGGGAGTTGGATCTCAACGACCGCGGCAACGACCGAATTCGGCTGCTTGAGCGGCTCAACACCTATCTTCTGGAGCAGATTCGAAACGATGTTGATGTCGTCCTGTTCATCGACGAGGCGCAGGACATGTCTGAGGACCTCCTCGAGCAGGTTCGCCTGTTGTCCAATCTGGAAACCGACAACCGAAAACTGCTGCAGATCGTCCTGATCGGGCAGCCCGAACTGAGAGATACGCTGGATCGGCCCGAACTGCGGCAGCTGCGCCAGCGGATCACGGTGCGGTACCACCTTGGATCGCTCGATCGGCAAGAAACTGAGGCCTATATTCATCATCGTCTGCGTGTGGCCGGGAGCAGCGGGCGGCCTTCCTTCAGTCGTTGGGCGATCTCTCGGGTTCATCGCCATTCAAGGGGCGTTCCACGGGTTATCAATGCCGTCTGCGACAAGGCCCTTTTGGCGGGATACGTCGAGGGTCTGGATCATCTGGGCCGGCGGGAGATCGGGCGGGCCATTCGAGATCTCGAGGGGAACGCGCGATGAGTCTGATCAGCGACGCACTGCGAAAGGCTCGCCAGGAGGCCGCCGAGCGGGAGGCCAAGGACCAAGGCCTGGAAACGCCGATGGTCGCCGGCTACTGGAAGCGCGGAGGCCGTCACGGTGTCGCCTTGATCCTGGGGGCGGCGATTGCTCTTGGCGCTGCGCTCATCGGGGGAGGCCTGATGTGGTGGGTCCTCGCAGACCGGTCGGACAAAGTCGTTATCGAGGTGTCGGATGGAGTGGAAAAGGCTGCTGTGAGCGTTATCGATTCTGCTCCTGTCCATTCGACCGGCGACCCGGCGCCTGATCAGGGTGTGGAGATGATCCTGCCGGCAGCGGTTTTGGCCGAATCGACAACGGCAGGCGACGACGGTCCGGCGGCTGTCGGCGGCAAGGCCGTCAGTGAGAGTGATGCGATTGGCCGGTCGCCTGACGGAGCCGGGGGATTGCCGGCCGAGGCCATGCCGCCACCGGCGAAGGCCTCGGAAAGTGACGGCGCGGGCGGCGAGTTCGTTGCTGAGGCGCGGATCGGGGAGACGACCCTGATTTTGGACTACTTGGTCTATCGGAACGAGAATCCCTTCGCGCAGATCAACGGAAGGGATGTCCGAGTCGGCGCGGTCATCGAGGATTTCGTGGTCGAGGCGATCACCTCAGACAGCGTCGTGTTGACACGTGGAGATACCAGGGTAGTGATTCGTGTCAGATAGGAGTCTGAAAATGTCCCACAAACCCAGAGAGTCAGCGACGAAGACCGCGACATACTCCGCCGTGGCGCCGACGGAACTGCCTGCCTGGAAGGCTCTCGAACGTCACGCCGCCGATATCGGCGATCTCCACCTCAAGGATTTGTTTGCCTCTGAGGATGATCGCTTCGGCCGTTTTTCGGTGGAGGTCGACAATTTCCTGCTGGACTATTCCAAGAACCCAGTGACCGAGAAGACTATGGAGTTGTTGGTCAATCTGGCCCGTCAGGCCGGCCTCCCCCAGGCGCGGGAGGCGATGTTTGGCGGCGAAGCCATCAACTGGACGGAGCATCGTTCGGTCCTCCATATAGCCTTGAGAAACCGCAGCGGGGATCCGATTGAGGTCGAAGGCCGGAATGTCATGCCGGACGTCGAACGGGTCTTGCGGCAGATGCGGGTCTTTGTTGATTCGGTCCGGTCCGGTCGATGGAAGGGTTTCGGCGGTCGGGCCATCGAGGCCGTCGTCAATATCGGAATCGGCGGGTCGGATTTGGGCCCGGCAATGGTCACCGAGGCCCTCAGGCACTACCATGACGGACCGATCGTACATTTCGTCTCCAACATCGATGCGACGGATTTCGTTGAGACGACTCGGGACCTCGATCCGGAAACCACTCTGTTCATCGTTGCATCCAAGACTTTCACAACGCAAGAAACAATGACCAATGCCCGCACGGCCAGGGACTGGGTAGTGGCGGCGTCCGGGGACCAGGCTGCAGTCGCTCGTCATTTTGTCGCGCTGTCGACCAACCGCCAGGGCGTCGAGGCCTTCGGCATCGACCCGGCCAACTGCTTCGAATTTTGGGATTGGGTTGGGGGTCGTTACTCTCTGTGGTCGGCCATTGGACTGTCAATTGCCCTGGCTGTAGGGTTCCCGGCCTTCGAGGCCCTCCTCGAGGGGGCTCATCGAATGGATCGCCATTTTCGGGAGGCGCCGCTGGAGGCCAACCTGCCGGTCATTCTGGCCCTCCTGGGAGTGTGGAATCGGAACTTCCTTGACCTTGCCTCCCATGCTCTGCTGCCCTACGACCAGTACCTGCATCGATTTGCGGCACATTTTCAGCAGGTCGACATGGAGTCCAGCGGAAAAGCCACCGATCGAGACGGAAACGGGGTGGACTACGCTACCGGGCCGGTGATCTGGGGCGAACCTGGAACCAATGGGCAACACGCCTTTTTCCAACTCCTGCACCAGGGGAAGACCGTCGTGCCCTGCGATTTCATCGGCTTCGTCGAGAGTCTCAATCCTATTGGTGACCATCATCGGAAATTGATGGCCAATTTCTTGGCGCAGACCGAGGCACTGATGAAGGGCAAGGACCTTGACGAGGTCCGGGATGAACTGAGAAAAAAGGGCATGCCGGACGCCGAAATCGAGTTCCTGGCGCCCCACAAGGTCTTCAAGGGAAATCGCCCGACCAACACCCTGTTGCTCAAACGATTGACGCCGGAGAGCCTTGGGATGTTGATTGCGGCATACGAACACAAGATCTTCGTACAGGGCGTTGTCTGGCGGATCAACTCGTTCGACCAGTGGGGTGTTGAATTGGGAAAGGAATTGGCTGGGACGATCTTGGATGAGGCCGAGGCGTTGGCTCAGGGATGTGAGGTCGATCTTGAATACCACGATTCATCGACACGGGCGCTATTGAAGAGGGTGATGGGGAAAGTCTGAGAGGTCAAAAGGGTCAAGCCCGGGGGAGCCGAAACCGCGAAATGTCAATATCACGACCAATAGCGGTATTGCATGAGCTGTAGGGTGGGCCTTGGCCCACCATCGGAGATGCCAAATGGTGGTGGGCCAAGGCCCACCCTACATCCGGTTCGAACTTTCGCATGACCTAAGAATCTGTCTTCTGATCCAGTTTCCCGTCGACGAAGGCCTGAGCGAGGTCCATTGGGATTGCCGGTTCGGTGTGCTCAATTACGGTCAGACCGTGGAACTCCAACAAAGCGCGGAACCGGTCCGGAACCACAGGAGCGATCAGAGTGTTGGCGCCCTGTTTGACAATCCAGTCGGGCAAATGATCCGGCGCATGGGGTGGGGCCACTGCTGTGTTGGACTTGAGGATCTTCTTGGCCTCGAGGTCGATCGTGACGAAGAGATAACTCTCACAGTGTCCGAATCGGGTTGTCAGGGCGTCGCCGGTGATGGGGATTGCTAAGAGCACGGTGAGCCTCCGTTCATCCTCTTTAGAATATTGCACAAGTCAAATATTATCAAATATATCCTGAATCGCTCATTTGAAAGAACATAGAATCCTGAATTGTGAGACAACCAAGGTCTCCTCTCGATAAGATGAGTCGGTCGGTATCCCACGAGCCGAACGGTGTCTCTTCGGCGGGACCTGCCTCCGGTCGGCATGTCATACTTCCTCGGGAGAATGGTGGACGAGGTGATGATTGGCCAAGATGTGGATCAGTCCTGATCGACCCAAGCAGCTGCTCTCGGTGTGCGGGGTCGCTGCCGGAAACGCGGAGGGCTGGTGAATCTCCGGCTTGGACGGTTGGTCGCGGTGGCGGCTGTGGCGGCGATCAGTCTGGGGTTCTTCGAGTGGATCGGGGGCGAGATCCTGCGCGTCCAGGTCGGTCGAGAGTTCCAGCTCACCGTGGATCACCGCCTGGTGCCGAACAGCAAGCCGGACATCAACAGCGACGGCATTCGCTGCGAATACGAGGCGGAGGATTTTGACGGATCCACGTTCAACATTATTTTCCTCGGTGATTCATTCACCTACGGAGGGTTTCTGCCCCACGTTTCAGAGGCCTTCCCGGCCCTCATCGAAGATCGTCTGAATTCCAACGGCGACCGGGTGCGGGTGATCAATTTTGGGTGGCCGTCGTCGTCGCCCATACTGTCCGATCGGCTGCTCGCCGACCTCGGCGCCCGCTACTTCCCCGATTTGGTTGTGATGTGCCTCGACCTGACGGATTTCCGGGACGACCCGAATTATGCTCGCACCATCAGGTTCCCGCACCTGTCGCCGACCAAGTTCCTGCTCCGCAAAATGGGGCTGGCGTGGCTGATCCCGACCGGGGAGATTCCTCGATGGTGGCCGTGGCAAGACGAACGGCCGCCCCTGCCCAAGACCTACTTCATCGTCAACCAGCCATTGGTCCAGAGCCGTCCGTACCTCGGCGAGATCGAGGCCAGCCTCCGGCGGCTGGAGCGGCGGGTCCGTGAGGACCTGAAGGCCGAGTTTGTCCTGGTACTCCTGCCACGGGGCCTCCAGTACAGCGATCGGGAGAGTGTGAACTATGGAGCTCGGGTCCTCTACACTCCCCTTGGGCCCTACGTGCTGGAACCGAATCGCTGGTTTGAGACGTACTGTGCCGCCACCGGTTTCCAGTGCTACTCCCTGCTCCAAGCCTTCCGCACCAGCCAGGTGTTTCCCACTTGCTACGACGACGATCCCCACTGGAACGCGAGCGGTCACCGGGTTGCCGCGGAGGCCCTCGCCGTTTTTCTCCGCGATGGAGGTCATACCGGTCGCATCCGCTGAGGAGCCGAAGGGACAGATCTGACCGGCCAGTCACTTTCTGTCTCCGGCTCGGAGAAATACCATGGGGTGCGATCAACGGTAAACCTTCCAACTGCAGCCATTTGTAAAACGTCAGCTTGGTTTCCGCCTCGTTTTTTCGCTTTGTTCGGGTGTGAGTTTCTAAGTTGTGATACAACGTCTCATCGTGAAGAGCGAACGACGGCGGGAACGTGAGCGAATGACGGTGCTCAAGATGATAGCCCTCTTCTGCCGAGGGCAGCATGGCTCGACGGAGGGTGCCCTGTGTGACCAGTGCGAATCGTTGAACCGATATGTGCTCGCACGTCTCGAAAGATGCCCATTTGGTGACGACAAGCCGGTGTGTGATCGTTGCCCGATCCACTGTTACCGCCCGGATGTCAGAGAACAGATCAAAAGGGTCATGAAGTACTCCGGCCCCCGGATGTTCTTCAGATACCCAATCTTGACGGTTTACCACTTCATCGATGCTCATCGACAGGCGGCGGTAAAATCCTCCGGAATGAGGGACCTCAATTGACCCCCGAGGCGATGGCCCGGACCGTCGAGGATTCTGTCGACGAACGACGGCGTGCCAAGCGTTTCTTCAATCGTGTGGCCCTGGCTTTTCACGTCATCGATCGGCGATTGGGTCCGGAGTACCGCAGGGCTCTCGAGGTTCTGTCTCTTTCGACCGATCAAACGGTCCTGGACATCGGGACGGGCACCGGAACGCTGGCGGCTGCGTTCGCCGAGTGGGGGCACCGGGTGACCGGTATCGACTTTGTGGAGAGGCTTCTCGAGAGGGCCAGGCGGCGGGTGCCCTCCGGGGATTTTCGCCTCCTGGATCTCGTCGAGGTTGAGGCCATGCCCTCAGGCGCCTTCGACATCGTCTGCCTGGCCTACGTCCTCCATGGTCTCAGTCCCGAGCTGAGGGACACGACCTTGCATCATGCTGCCCGCCTGGCCCGTAACGGGGTGTTGGTTTTCGACTACTCGTGTCTCGGGCCGTGGTATGTGCGCCTG
>DAOWGJ010000210.1 GCA_030637505.1 Holophagae bacterium | reverse complement strand
GGGAGGTTTCGACCGCCAATCGGTAGTCCAGGGGGTTGAGCCTCCGGGCCTGACTGAACTCCTGCAGGGCTGCCTCCGATTCGTCGCTGCGGAGGTGCAAAAAGCCGGCGGTGGTGAAGGGTAGGTAGCTGAAGGGCATTCTCAACTTTGCCATGTCTATCATCTCGACAGCTCGCCCGTACTCGCCCCGGTTTTCGAAGATATGGGCCATACCCAGGGCGTGAGAAGCCTCGAGGTTGCGACGTTTGAATTCCCGGTCGAAATCCTCGAGGCCCTCATCGCCCCGAACCTCCTGGGCCTCTTTTCGGAGTGAGGCGCCCTGCGGTGAGAGCTTTGCGGCGATCTCCAGCAGCTCGGCTGCCTCGGACGGGCGGCGCAAAGTGCGCAGCCGACGGGCCAGCGCAACCAGGCGCTCGACCAGGGACGGGTGAGGATGAATGCGTTCAGTCATAATCCTGACTTACGATCTTATCGCAAACTGGGCCAACGCGAAATAGCCATGGCCCATAGGCGACCAGAAGGGTGCAGCAAAGGGCAGGATCCTATGCGGGTGGGGCGAACGGATTCCAGGCTATTGTCAATGATCATGCCCCTCGGCGGTACCGCCGGCAGGCTCCAGGGGAGTGGCATCCCCGCCGGCCCAAAACCTTTACGCCGGTCCCAGGTACAATAACGCGGTTATGACACGCGTTCGCACCCTCTTTCGGGCCTTGATCGTTTTTCTGTTTTTCTGGGCAACCGGCGGACTGCCGGTTTGCGCTCTCGAGATCATCACCCCGGCTGAAGTCAAGCCCGGAGACCGGGGCGTTTGCGTCACCGAGGTCGAAGGAGGGCAGTTGATCGAGATCCCGGTGAGGATCCTCGGTGTGGTCGGGGCCAGCCAACCGGAAGGTGAGATGGTCCTGATTCGACTGGAGGATCCACGGTTCGAGGCCGCCGGCATCGCTGCGGGCATGAGCGGCTCCCCCGTCACCGTCGACGGTCGACTGTTGGGCGCCCTGGCCTTCGGGTGGCAGTTCGCCACTGAGCCGATCGCGGGAGTGACGCCCTTCAGCCGGATGCAGGGGTTGGCGAGCGCCGGCATGGACGGCGGATTTGAGGCCGGCGCGACCCGGCCCCCTCTCCTGGCATTACTGATCGCTGATCAAGAAGGCCGCCTGGTCGAGACGGTGTTGGATTGGATGATACCCGGAGGGGCCGGGGCGCAGCAGGCGTTGCCCCTGGTGATGGCTTCTGCGGGGCCGGTTTTTGCGGCGGGTAGCCGGGGTTGGATGAATGATGTGTGGCAGCGACTGGGATGGGTGACGGCGCCCGGGGGCGGCGGCTCTACCACGGGAGGCTCCACCGGTGATCTCCAGCCCGGGTCGATGATTGCCGGAGTCCTGGTCAGAGGGGATGGGTCCCTGGCTGCGGGCGGTACGGTCACGGCTGTCGACGGTGCTCAAGTCTGGGCCTTCGGCCACCCCTTTCTGGGGACGGGTGATGTGGCGATGCCGATGGCCAGGGCAACGGTGGTGACGATCATCCCGAGCCTGGCAAACTCCTTCAAGGTGTTCAACGCGGGCGAGACGATCGGCGCCTTGCGGTCGGATCGACGGCACGGCGTGTGGGGGATGTTGGGTCCGGCGCCCGACATGCTCCCGGTGGACATTCGTGTGGGGCCGAGCTCCTATCACTTCGAGGTGCTGCATCACCGCGTAATGACGCCGTTGTTGACCGGGATCCTCGTGGCAGGATCCCACCAGGTTCGGGGTCGGAGCTTCGGGCTCCAGACGATTGACCTGCATCTCGAGGTCGGTCTCGAGGGTGGCGAACGCATAGGGCTCGACCAAGTTTTCGACGGGGCTGACGCACCCAGGCAGGCTGCGGCCTGGACTTCGGCCGTCGTTGGATACCTGGAGGCATCGCCGTTTGCCTCCGACGACATTCGGACCCTCGCTGTCACTCTGGACTCGGTCAACGGGCTGAAGCGGGCCACGGTGGTGGATGTCACGCCGGACCGGTCGGTGGTCCAGCCCGGGTCACTGCTGGGGGTCAGGGTCCGGCTTCAACGGCCGGGGGACGAGGTCGAGACCGTCCGGATGGAGATTGAAATTCCCAAAGAAGTCGCCGAGGGTCGGTTGGACCTTGTGGTTGCCGACGGCGCTTCGTGGACAGTCTACGATCTCCAGGCGCGCCCCTTCCGGGCGAGCAGTTTCGAGGATGAGATTCGGCTGCTGGGTCGCCTGCACTCGTCTCGGGATCTGGTGGCGGCCCTGGAGGTTCCGGGCGCCGGCCTGGTGCTGCCGGGCGGTACGGTGGCGGCGCCGGTGGGAACGGTGGCGTCGCTCCGCTCAGGGTTGGGGTCGGAACTTCGGACTTCGAGGTATCGGGTGACGTCCCTCACGACGGTGGATGCCGGTGGACCGGTGGTGGCGGCCGTGCGTATTCGCCTCGTGGTGAAGGCACGGTCCGGATGGACGGGAGACGATTGATGAGATTTGCAACCCGGCGGAGCAGGAACAAGAAAGAGCTGAAACATCAAGGACGCGTCCTCGCAATTTTCGGGATGTGTATGGCGGCGGCGATGACGGCCGGGGCTTCGCAAACCTCCTGGTGGGTGGTGGACAATACGACCGATCTTCTCGGAGGTACCGGTGAGGGCGTGGCGGTCACGGCGGACGGCATGCTCCGGCCGGTCGAGGGTTGGCGGAGCCAGGCGTTACTCGAAGAACCGGTGGTGTTGGCGGTGGACCGGCTCCCCGGAGGCGATCTGGTGGTGGTCACGGGTCATCCGGCCCGGCTCTACCGTGTTTCGGGGCCTTCGGTCGAACTCTTGGCGAAGCTGCCCGGGGAGCAGGGGACCTCGGTTTTGGTCGACGCCGACGGCGCCGTGTGGGCGACAACCGTTGCGCCGGGCGTACTGGTCAAGTGGTCCGGTGGTGAGTTGGAAGAGATTGGGCGTCTCGGTGATGGTGGGTTCTGGGACCTGATCGCATTCGATCATTCAATCGTGGCGGCGGCCGGAACGCCGGGAGCGCTTTTTAAGGTCGGGAACAAGGGATTGGAGCGCTGGCTCGAGGTGCCCGACGCCTTCGTTCGATGTATGGCGGTTGACGGCGACCGGCTGATCGTCGGGACATCGGGCAAGGGCCTGGTCCTCAGCATCGACCGGAGTGGCCGCCCCTCCTTGTTGGTAGACAGCCCCTTCACCGAGATCTCGGACCTGGTTGTCACCCAGGCCGGGGAACTCTGGGCAACCGCACTGGTCGGAGAGCCTCTGCCGAAGCCGGCAAATACATCGTCGACCGCGAAGAAAAAAAACGGCGGCGACGGTTCGTCGTCGACGACGGATACCCTCAACCTCGACCTGCCGAAGATCAACGGGAAGACGGCAACATCCGAACTCGTCCGCATCACGGCGGAAGGGGCCTTGCTCCACGTCCACCGGTTTGACAGGCAGGTGGCAACGGCGCTGGGGGTCGACGGCAGGGGCGTTCTGGTAGGCACCGGCTACGAAGGGGAAGTTTGGCGGTTCGTCGCCACAGGGGGCGCACGGCTGGCGACACTGGATGCGGTCCAGGTGACAGCATTCGCTCCAGGAGGAGCGTTGGTCGCCCAGGGTCCGGCGGGGGGATGGTCGGCAGATCGGGCGGGGCGGCAACGCTCGCGATTCCGGAGTAAGGTCAAGACTTTTTCACGCCCTGTCCGCTTCGGCATGTACCGGATCTTCCCGGAGGACTCCGGCGTGAAGATTCGATTTCGGACGGGGGTAAGCGCCGATCCGGATGATCTGTGGCTCCCATGGACTGAATTCGCCGATCAGACTTCCCGGAAGGTGGCTCTGGATTTCGGTCGGGCACTGCAGTGGGAACTGGAAATTGCCGAGGGTACCGAGGTCGATAGAGTCGAGGTGGCCTGGACCGAGGTCAACCTGGCCCCGGTTGTCAGGGGCGTCGCTGTCGAGCCACCGGGTCTGGTTTATCTCGCGTCGCTCCCGGTGTCCGGCCCGGTGATCCGCCAGGAACATCCGACCTTCGACGGGATTTTCACGACTGTCGGGGAGATCGGCCCTAAGAGCAACAATGCAAAGAAGGGCAAGAAGTACTGGCAGGTAGGGTTTCGAACGGTCAGTTGGAAGGCCGGTGATCCCAACGAGGATCCACTGGTCTTCAACCTCGAGGTGGAACGTTCGGACGGATTCCGCCTCCCGGTTCGAAAGAGGCTCAAGGGCGATCAGTTGGCCGTTGACACTTCGGCGTTGCCGGATGGTCGGTTTCGTTTCCGGCTGGAGGCCTCCGACGAGTTGGCCAATCCTGGCGCACCGATGGCCGGTGTGGGCGTCAGCCCATGGTTTGTCGTCGACAATACCGCTCCCGAGGTTGGCGTCAACCGAGAGGGTCAACGCTGGGCGATCGAGGTCCGGGATGCGTCGTCGTTGGCTCGGGTCCAGATGTCTCGGGACGGCGGCCCCTGGAAGGAGATCCTGCCCGTAGACGGGCTCCTGGACGGCCCGGTTGAGCACTTTTTCGTCGAAGTCGAGGAGGGAGCGCACCTGGTGGTCATTCGGGCCATCGACCGGCACCACAATCGAAGGGTCACAGGCGTCGAGGAGTGACCTTACCCGGCGGGTGAACTCAGGTCTCAGGTATCAGGCATCCTGTATCCTGTAATTCTGCCTCGCCGTTCGAAGCAGTTGGAGGACATGACCAAGATGAATGATCCCGGAGAAGAAACGGTGGCCTCAGCTGTCGATGTCCACGCCCACGTTGCGGTCTATCCTGGGTCCTTCGATCCGATCCATCTGGGTCACGTTGCAATCGTTGAACGGGCTACCAAGCTGTTCCCCAAGGTCATTGTCGCGGTTTTGGAGAATTCCTCCAAGGGTGGATTGTTCACGCCGGGCGAGCGGCTGGTGATGATGAACGAGCTCTGGGCCGACGATCCGGCCATCGAGGTTCGGTCCTTCCGTGGGCTCCTGGTCAACTTCCTGCGGGACGTCGGTTCGAGGATCGTCATCCGCGGCATTCGGGCGGTTTCGGATTTCGAGTACGAATTCATGATGGCTTTGATGAACCGCCGGCTCTATTCCGATGCCGAGACGGTGTTTCTGACGCCCAAGGAGGAGTACACCTACCTCTCATCACGGGTGATCAAGGAGGTCGTCGCCCTCGGGGGCGACGTCACCGGGCTGGTGCCTGAGCCGGTCCGCTTGCGCCTGGAGGAACGATTCCGCAAGGCGACGCACCCACCGACTCGGTGAGGGCGCAGTATCGTGCGATTGACGGTCTTCGGCCCCGGCTTTCCCCTGAGGGGCGGTATCGCATCGACGACTACGGCCCTGGTTCGGACTCTGGAAGAGAGAGGGCACCAGTTACAGTTCCTGACCCCCAGACGGCAGTATCCCCGATGGCTCTATCCGGGCGGTGATGAGCGTGATCCTGATGCGTGTCCACCGGTTGCCGGAGCGAAGGCGCTGTTCGCACCTCTGGAGCCGTGGACCTGGCGTCGGGCTCGCCGCTGTGCCCTGGACTTTGACGCCGACGCCTGGGTCATTCCCTACTGGACATGGGCATGGGCGCTCTGGTGGCGGTTTTTGTTGCGGGGCCGGCCGAAGGCCTCGAGGCCGCCTGCGATCGCTGTCGTGCACAATATTCACGACCACGGGGGAGGTGCGATACGACGATGGGTAGCCCGTCGAGTGTTCGCGAGGTGCCAGGGTTTCTTGACCCATGCGGAGGTCCTGAAGGCGGCCTTGAGTGAGGAATTTCCGGTGGCGCCGGTGGCGGCCTACCCTTTGCCGGCCGTGCCTTCCGGGAGGCCGATCCCTCAGAGGGAGGCGGCTCGCTTTCGGATGGATATCGGTCCCACAGAGCGTCTGGCGCTGTTTCTGGGGCTGATTCGTCCCTACAAGGGCGTCGATGTTCTCCTGGAGGCCTTCGGCCGGCTACCGGAGGACTCCCGGTGGCGCCTGGTCGTTGCAGGCGAACCGTGGGGGGGACTGGCCATGGCCTTGTCGGCCCAGGTCGAGGCGCTGAACCTGGACGATCGGGTCCGCCTCCGACTTGGGGGGGTTCCGGAGGCGGAGGTCGACCAGTTGCTCGGTGCGGCCGATGTTCTGATCTTGCCCTACAGAAGCGGCACGCAGTCCGCGGTGGCTCCGATGGCCCTGAGCCGGGGCCTGCCGGTGGTATCCACCGATATCGGAGGACTTGGCGAGGTGGTCGAGCATGGCGTTTCGGGGTTGCTGGTCGAACCGAATTCTCCCGAGGCCTTGGCTGAGGCCCTGGTGGCCCTGGAGGATGAGGCTCTCGAAAACCTCGCCGCGGGGGCCGCCCTGACCTCGGGCCGTTGGACCTGGGCAGGCTATGCCGAGGCCCTGGAGGGGTTGGTGGAGGGTTTTGAAACTCGATACTAGCCCGGACCATACCTATTAGTTCGTTCAGGTTGGTAGCGAATTGCATCAAAACGAGACTGCCTGCGGGCCCTGAAGGACCCGCCTACAGACTCGAAGTCATTATGGTTCAGAGAGTTCAGTGTAGGCGCGTCCTTCAGGGCGCGCGGATGTGCTGGAAACCGTGCCGTCCGGTGCGTCATCCCCGCCCAAACGAAGCGAAATGCAGAAGAAATCGTGGTTCAAAATGCCTCTTTGCGAATCCTTCGAGGTCTTCGCGTCTTGGCGGTTCAACTGTGTTCTCGTTCGGCCGGTTTTGGTTCCGGCTCCGGGTTGGCCGGTGCAACCGGTTTTTGGAGGCAGGTTTCCAGATTCGAGGTTAATCAAAAAGGCCCACCGTGACGGTGGGCCTTTGATAATTCAATGGAGTTATCTCAGCGGGCCAACTGCCGCAAGAGCTCAACCGCCTGTTCGTGATCGATGTCGTCGCCGAGGAGAAGGCTCTTGGTGTCTGTCCAGCCTTCGGTGCCGGACAGAATCCACTCAACCGCGTCCTCGGTGTCCCAATAGATCAGGACGGAGTTGTCGCGACCGAGGAACATTTTGGAGGTCTCGAGGCTGATATCCGGCGGAATAGCCATCATAACCTCACCGGTGTTGAAGACGGCGATTTGGCGTCGGCGCTTGCCATCGGTTCCCGGCGGATCGATTTCCTCGATCTCGTAGTCGATTCCCAACAGGTGGAAGACGCAGTCTGCGAAATCCGGTGTGAACAACTGGGGCAGACCGCCGGCGCCGATGAAGAACCTGGCCGATGTCAGGCCCTCCACGTCAGGGTTGTTGTCGCAACCGAAACCGAAGGGCAGGAGGTTCTCCAGGTGATGGGCCTCCGCCTCGTCCAACAGGGGCATGCCGTTGGAGTCCAACGGGATGGGAAAATAGACCGCGTGTCCAAGGGCCGTGACGTCGTCGTGGCGCCACCAGACGGTATGTAGGAAGGTGGTTTCGAGAATCTCGGGCTCCGACCCGTCATCCCCTTCGATGACGGTGCTGATCGTATGGATCAGGGCGTGCGTATTGCTGAGGGTTGTGCCGTCCTCACCCCCAAGAACAGTGGGGCCGTACCACGCTCCATCGACAAGCGCGGCCAGGTGGACGGACGAGAGGCCGTCCAGGGAATCGGTCCAGAGGATTAAGGGCGTCGCCGTTGCCTCATCGACCACCAGAATCACCCCATCCAGCTGTAAGCCTGCGGTCTGAGGTATGACTGCCTCTTCGGTGTCGATGTCGGGGCCTGAATGATTGAGGACCAGGCCCTCATCGGCAAGCCAGACCTTGTAGAGGTGGCCTTGGGTCGTCAACACCATTGGGTCCGCCTGGGCGAAACCGGCGCTGCCGACAAGGACCACCAGGGCTAGAGCGAAGATCAGTCGTCGCATGATCAACCCCTCAGGTTCACTACGTTCGTGAGATCGGTCGTGAGGAAGACGTCGATGATCTCCTCATTCATTTCGATCTCTGGATAGAATTCAGCCAATTCCCGCAAATAGCGCCGGCCCCTGAAGGCGTCGCCGCGGCGTACCGCGACCTCGGCCAGGAGGAACAGGCAGTTCTTCATCACTTGATTGTCGTCATAGTGTTCGGCAAGGCCCAGGGCCCGCTCGCCGGCGGCGTGGGCGCGCTCGAGCTGGTCATCCAGGATATAGCCGTAGCAGAGGTCCTGGAGGTTCTCGTATATCAAATTGTCGGCCGAGAGCTCGTCGAGGGCGGCCCGGGCCTGCTCGCAGAGGTTCAGGCCCTCTTCGAGCCGTTCGGTACACATCAAGGCATAGCCGAGGTTGCCCAAAACGGTCGCCCTGTTGGCCGCTTGCAGTGTCTCGCCGAGGCTCTCCATGGCATCGAGGGCCAGATGAAAGCCCTTCTCCGCCTCTTCGAAGCGCGAGAAACGCAGGGCCAGCGACGCCTGTTGGTTGTGCACACCGGCGGTCAGCGAGGGCTCGTCGATATCCCGGGCCAGTTCACTCGAGCGATCGGCCCACTCCATCGCATTGTCGAAGTCTTCGAGATTGAGGTAGGCGGCGGCGATGTTGTAGGCAGCGGTGCATCGGTTTCGCGGGTGGAGCGTTCCCATGAACAGGCGTCGGAGGCGGGGGATCTGCTCTTCGGCTTGTCCCAGTTCAATAAGAACGAAGCAGGCGTTGCAGGCGGCGCGGTCAGCTCGGTCGCCATCACCGTCACCCGACGCCAGTACCTGGGCTGCCTCGAAATGCCGGAGCGCCGATTGGAGGTCGCCCGCGGCGAAAGCCCCCTGGGCTTCTCTGAGCAAACGGTCGTAGCGCTCGACCATCATCCGGTCTCGCTCTCGCTGCGGCGGTTCTCCACCGCTCTGCGGTCCGTTTGTTCACGGCGAACCTTGAATTCCAGGAACTCCATCGCTTCCCGGCGTCCCTCGGGGCTGAGGTGGCGAATCATCTGGAGGATCTGCATGTCTTCCTTGGCCAGCGGACGGGAGGCCGCTGCGGGCGGTGCGGCGGCTGTATCACCAAAGAAGTCGGCCATCTTGAGGTTGAAGACGCCCAGAATCTTGAAGAGGTTGTCCAGCGAAACCCGGTACTCACCCTTTTCCATACGGGAGAGATCAGACTGCTGAATGCCAATCTGGCGTGCCAGGTCTGACTGTGTCAGCCGGTGTTCTCGTCGAATTCGGCGCAGACGTATCCCTATATCCTGGGTAGCCAAAGCCGAAGATCGAGTTGATGACTCCACTATTTGCCGCTTCTCCTACGCTCCTGTAAGATCCCGTTTCCGTTGGCGGGGCATACGTCTTCCAGCGACTAATATATGTCGAAGGCGCGCAGGAGTCAAATAGATCGGCCGGTTGAAAAGATGCAGGCCGGCGCTGACCTGGCATGACAGTTGCTTGGTCAGGCTTGGGCCGATCGGAAATCAGTGCGAATCGGCAGGAGGTTTTCTGATGAAAAATTTCGGTTTCAGGTGGGTTCTGCCTACCGTAATGGTCTGTCTATTTTCTGCGCTCGGCAGTGAGGCACAACAGCCCAAAGAGATTCCCGGCCTTCCGGGAGATCTCGAGGCCCAGATCAAAGCGCACAAACAGGGGTCTCAGCCCGGTGGTGTGACCGGGGAGGAGATCGAGGCCGGTCAAACGACCGACAGCCCCCCCAAGGTGAAGCCGAAGAGCTGGGAGGAGATCCTCGAACAGTGGTTGACTCCCATCAAACTCCTCAAGCGCAAGGTCGTGCCGATCGACGAGCACTTTGCCTACCCCCACGCCGCGGTGCCCTTCAAGATGGAGATTGTCAAGGAAGAGGGCGAGTACATCTGGTTGAAGGGGCTGCCGCCGGAGGATCCTGAGTCGGCTCTCCATGAAATGTGGATGCGGCGCCAGGCTACGGAGGCGAAGATACTGATCAAACGGGAGTACGACGAAAAGTTCGGTCCCGGCGAGTTCCTGGATTTCGGGTTGCCCATCGTTCCGCCCCCGACCATCAGGGCCGTCGATTTCGTCAATGCCGGGAAGGGACTGCCCTCGGGCGGAAAATGGCAGATGGGTTTCGACATG
>DAOWGJ010000319.1 GCA_030637505.1 Holophagae bacterium | reverse complement strand
GATCACGACTGCAGCCGGCTTCCTCTCGCTGGTAGCGGCCGGCATGGCGCCCGTTCGTGAACTGGGTCTCTTCGCAGCCGTGGGAATTCTCGTGTCCCTGGCCGTCAATCTGCTGTTGGGCCCTCTCCTGATCAAGTTTTTGCGAGTCCCTGCAGCCCCAAGGGCGACGGATGTGGAACTTCACGGTCGATGGCTTCACCTTGGGTCCACCCGTCCGCGGACCGTCATCTCCATCGCCCTGCTTCTGATCCTGGGCGCCCTCGCCGGCCTGCCCTTCGTTCGGGTCGCCTCCAACCCCGTCGGCTTCCTGCCCGAGGATCACCCAACATCGATAGACTACCGGCGGGTTGCGGACAGCCTTGGGGGTTTCTACACCCTGGAGGTCATCCTCAATCTGCCCGGGACCTGGACCGACCCCGATCAATGGGCGACCGTCGATGCCATCGCTGAGATCCTCGGCGCCTCACCCATCGTCGCCCGGGTCATTTCGCCTCTCGATCTCCTGCGAAAACTCCGACAGTGGGATGACGACATGGAACCCTCTTCTTATCGCCTTCCCGGGTCACGCACCGATGCCATGGCCCTGCTCGAAACTCTCGACGAGGGAGGCCGGGAGATGGTCGAGAGCCTCGTCGCCGGGGACGGAACCGTCATTCGGCTGTCGGCTATCGTCAACGAGATGGATGAAATGAGCTTTCTCAATCTCGTCGAGCAGACCCGGCAGGCCTTGAGTGAAATGCCGACCGGTTTTTCGGGTCGTGTCACCGGCCAGGTCCTGCAGTTGGTCAACGCCCAGCAGACCCTGATCGCCAGCCAACTGCGGAGCGTAGGCCTGGCCCTGCTGGTGGTGTTTTCCGTTATCGCGATCGGCCTTCGTTCGGCCCGTCTGACCGCCCTTTCCGTGCTGCCCAATATCATTCCCTTGCTGGCTGCATTTGCTCTGATGGCCGTCGCCGGCATCACCCTCGATGCCGCCACGGTCATGGTGGCGTCCATCGCCCTGGGCATCGCGGTCGACGACACAGTGCACCTCCTGGTAGCCATCAGTCGAGACGAAAAGAACGGCGGCTCCGCAGCTGATCGTGTGCGGCACGCGCTCGAACACGTCGGGCCTGCGATGGTCTTGACCACCGTCGCCGCCTGCATCGGTTTTTTTGCCCTGACGACCTCCGCTTTCGTTCCCATCCGGTTTTTCGGATTGCTTTCGGGAACGGCAATGATTGTGGCCCTCGCTGCCGGTCTGTGGTTGGTGCCGGCGCTGCTGACGCTTTTCAGCCGGGAAGGCAATGCGGTATGAGGTGGATCGCCGCACTCCTGACTCTGATTCCGGCCGTTGCCCTGGCCGCCGGCCTCTGTAGCACCGAATCCATTAACGCCGCTCAGCGGTCCTATGATCTTGGGGCAGCGATCTCGGTCCTTGAGGCCTGTGAACTCGAAGCACCGATCAGAACCGACGACGTCCACCGCGAACTTGTGGCCCGAGCAGCCTTGCTGGTCGCCGAGTTGCACCGCATCGATTTCGAGACGGTGGACACGAAGGAGCGTTCCAAACGGCGACATCTGGGTACCCTGATCGACGAAGCGGCCGACGAAGGACTGGAAAGCCTCAAGGGTCTCTTGGAGACCTCGGAACGGCTCCGGCTCAAAGCCGACCTCCTGGCCACCAAGATCCGCTCGGACTTCCGTGCCAAAAAGTATGGAAAGAAGATGAAGGCCGCTGCGGCCCGAGCCCTGGAATTGAATCCCAAAAACTCCCGCGCCGTCGTCTCCCAGGCCAAGCCCTTGCTCTTCGCCGAGACCCGGCACGGTGGCGATCTCGATGAGGCGATCCGGCTCCTGGGTGAGGCGCTGGCACTCAAACCCACTCTCGAGAGCGCCCTGCTCCTCCGGGCGCTGGCCTACGAACGGCAGGGACAGACCGAGGCGTCCCGGAAGGATTTACAAGCCGCCCTGGCTGCCAATCCGCAGTGCCGACCCGCCCGCGAGCGTCTGCAAACCCGGTAGGAATCGCCTGCGGCGCCTGTCGCTGGCACAAGATCCCATTCGGCATCGTTGGGAATTTTCCCCTGCTCGAGTGGGGTTCTCTCTGACGTCTACAAACCAACGAGACCCGCCTTCGAGATGGGTCGGCCAATGAGGAGAGACATCATGATTCGAGCGTTTGCGGCAACCGAAGCAGGAGGGCCTCTCGCCCGCCAGGACTACGACCCCGGACCATTGGGCGCCGACCAGGTGGAGATCGACGTGCTCGCGTGTGGTATCTGCCATTCCGACCTGTCGATGCTTGACAACGACTGGGGCATGACCACCTATCCCCTGGTGCCGGGCCACGAGGTCGTCGGCACGGTGGCTGCTGTCGGCAAAAATGTCCGCAGCATTTCTGTGGGCGAAACGGTTGGCTTGGGTTGGTATTCCGGCAGCTGCCTGACCTGCCCGCAGTGCATGGGCGGCGACCACAACCTTTGCGGAAGCGGTGAGCAGACCATCGTCGGACGTCACGGCGGATTTGCCGACAAAGTGCGGTGCAAGGCGGAATGGGCGATCCCTCTGCCGGCCGGTTTGAACGTTACCAAGGCGGGCCCCCTGTTCTGCGGCGGCATTACCGTCTTCAATCCCATCGTCCAGTTCGGCGTCAAGCCGACCGATCGGGTCGGCGTTATCGGAATCGGCGGTCTCGGTCACCTCGCAATCCAGTTTCTCAACAAGTGGGGTTGCCACGTCACTGCCTTCACGTCGACCGAAAGCAAGGCTGACGAGGCCCGCAGCATGGGCGCCCACCAGGTGGTGAACTCGCGCGACGACGACGCTCTCGACGCCATTGCAGGCAGCCTCAACTTCATCCTTTCCACGGTGAACGTGGACCTGGATTGGGACAGATATATTGCGGCCCTCGGTCCCAAGGGCCGCCTGCACACCGTTGGTGCGGTGCTGTCACCAATCCCGGTTGCGGCCTTTTCCCTCATTGGAGGCCAAAAGAGCGTGTCCGGCTCACCGCTCGGCTCGCCGGCCACCACCGCTGCGATGCTCGAATTCTGCGCTCGCCACGGCATTGAGACCGTCACCGAGCATTTTCCCCTCAGTCGGGTCAACGATGCCCTCGACCACCTGCGGGCCGGCAAGGCTCGGTACCGGATCGTATTGGAGAACGACCTCGGTTAGGAGAGTGCATGACACGGTCCGAGCGTCTGCTACCCTCGACCCGAGAATTTCAAGGCCGGAGGCTGAATCATGAAAAAATTCGTTGGGTTGATGTTGGCTCTTTTTGCTCTGGCCGCCGGTCCGGCAGACGCACAGAGCAGTAACGTTTTTTATGGCGGCGGCATCGGCCTGAGCTTCGGCACGATCGACTATATCGAGATCGCACCGATGATCGGCATCCAGGTTACGGATGAGTTCTCGACCGGCATCAATCTCCTCTACCGATACCGGGATGACTCCAGATACAGCCCCAGTCTGTCGACCAACGACTACGGTGGCGGGGTGTTTGCCCGGTATAGATTCCTTCCCAACCTCTTCGCCCAGACCGAGTACGAATACCTCAATTT
>DAOWGJ010000064.1 GCA_030637505.1 Holophagae bacterium | reverse complement strand
TATTGAGTGGCGGTTGGGGGCTGCACATCCGCGCGCCCTGAAGGACGCGCCTACACTGAACTCTCTGAACCATAATGACTTCGAATCTGTAGGCGGGTCCTTCAGGGCCCGCAGTCAGTCTCGTTTTGATGCAATTCTCTGCCAACCTGAACGAACTAATAGGTATGGGCTGGGCTAGTGCCGGTTCCTGCCCCGTGCTCCGGAACGCAGACCCACCGCCCTACCGCTTCAACACCAGCAGTCGTTCTTCCGTCATCTCCCGGTAGGTATGGAGCGGGCCTTCTCGGCCGGTACCCGAGTTCTTGACACCGCCGTAGGGCATGGGGTCCGAACGCCAGGTCGGCACGTCGCCCTGAATAATGCCGCCGACTTCGATCGTCTCCCAGGCCAATTGAATCTTGGCGATGTCGGAGGTGAAGATGCCGGCCTGCAGGCCGTAGCGGGAGTCGTTGACCATGTTGAGGGCCTGGGAGAAGTCCTCGAATGCATCCAATACGGCGACGGGGCCGAAGACCTCGTCGGCCACGACCGGTTGGTCGTGAGGAACCTCCTCGAGCAGGGTCGGGGAGATGACCAAGCCTGACCGCCGGCCGCCGCAGACAATTCGTCCGCCGGCCTCTGCAGCCCCGTTGATCCAGTCTTCGACCCTGTCGGCATTGGCCTCGTCAATCAGTGGCCCACAGACGGTTGCCTCATCGGCCGGGTTGCCTGTGGCCAAGTTTTCGGCGGCTCGTTTCAGCAACCTGCGGAACTGCACGTAAATGTTCTCGTGGACGATGATCCGCTGAACCGAAATACAGCTTTGGCCGGCGTAACCGAAGGCGGCGGCGGCAATGCGGGCGGCGACTTTCTCGAGGTCAGGATTGTCGTGATCGACGACAACGGCGGCGTTGCCGCCCAACTCCAGGGTGACCCGCCGTTTGAAGGCCAGCCGTTTGAGTTTCCAGCCGACATCCATCGAGCCGGTGAAGGTCAAGAGGCCGAAGCGGTCGTCATCCGCCAGGACCTGGGCGTCTGCGCCGCGCGAGGGGATGACCGAAAGGCCCCCTGAAGGAAGGCCGGCCCGGTGCAGGATATCAGCCAGCAGCAGGGCCGGACCGGGCGTCTGCGAGGCCGGCTTGAGGACGACAGGGCACCCCGCGGCAACGGCCGGGGCAAGTTTGTGAGCCACCAGGTTGAGGGGAAAGTTGAAGGGTGTGATCGCCAGGACGGGGCCTATGGGAAACCGTCGCACCAGGGCCAGGCGGTCCGCAGCCGAGGCATATCCAGCGAGGTCCTGGGCAGTGACCTCGGGGTGGTAGGCGATCGATGCGGCCTCGGTGAAGGTGTCGATGCAGCGTTCGGTTTCCGCCCGTGCCAGGCTGATCGGTTTGCCGGCTTCCTCGGAGATGGCAACGGCCAATTGATCCTTGTGTTCCGCGATCAAGGTGGCCGCCCGTCCCAGGATGCCCCCCCGGTCGGCTGGGGTGAGCCGGGCCATCCGGCGGGAGGCCTGTTCAGCGGCGGCGGCGGCCTTTTCGAGGGCCTCGAGTCCACCCCTGGCGGCCTCGGCCACGACATTGCCGTCGAACGGCGAGCGGATTACGAGATTCTCGCCGTCTGATTGCCATTCTCCGGCCAGAAAATAACCCTGTTTTCGCATATCGGCCTCCATTGGGAATGTTATCAGTGTTAAAGTGCCGTCGCCGTCTGTCGGGACGGTTTGAAACGGATTTCTGCGGGGTTTTTCTTGTGTTGAATCTCGTTGGTGAGGGACTACGAGGAGGCGTCATGGCACTGAGGCAGCGCGGCATTATTGTCGTGTTTTTGATGGTGATGACCGGTTTGTCGGTGGTTTCGGCCGTCGGAGCCCAGCAAGAGCACGGCTCAGATCCCAGTGTCGCTGCTGAAGCGGTCGCAAGCCAGGATCATGAGGCAGTTGGCGAGCACGGCGGATTGGACCTCGGAGCAGTGTTGCCCCTGTGGTCAATCATCCCATTTGTCGGGATTCTGCTGTCGATTGCCGTCTTCCCGTTGGTGGCGCCGCACTTCTGGCACAAGAACTTTCCGAAGATCTCCGCTCTGTGGGCGGTGGTGTTTGCCGTGCCCTTCCTCTGGGCATACGGCCACCAGGCGATGTACGAGATCATGCACATCTATGTGATCGATTACATACCGTTCATTATTCTGCTGTGGGCGTTGTTCACGGTTGCGGGCGGCATCCGGATCAAGGGTTCTCTTGCCGGGACGCCGATGGTCAATACGTTGCTCCTGCTGATCGGCACAATCATCGCGTCGTGGGTGGGAACGACCGGCGCCGCCATGCTGCTGATCCGGCCGATTCTCAGGGCCAACGCGCGTCGAGCCCACAAGGTTCACACGGTGGTCTTCTTCATCTTCCTGGTGGCCAACATCGGCGGATCCCTGACGCCCCTCGGTGATCCTCCGCTGTTCTTGGGCTTCTTGCACGGCGTCCCCTTCTTCTGGACCCTCAGCCTGATTGGACCAATGAGTCTGGTGGCGGGAATTCTTCTGGTCACCTATTTCTTTTTGGACCTGATGTACTGGCGACGAGAGACCGAGGCCGGCCGGCAGATCGACGAGAGTGAAGGCCGTCTGGGCATCGAGGGCCTGCACAATCTCCTGTTCCTGGGAGGCATTCTGGGCGGTGTGATCCTCAGTGGCACGTGGCATGCGGGTGAGGTGACGATCTTCGGTGTTCATCAGCAGATTCAGAACCTGGTCAGGGACGGCCTGTTGATCGTCATGGGACTGCTGTCGATGTGGACGACCGCCAAGCCGACTCGTGAGGCCAATGGTTTCAGCTGGTTCCCCATTCTTGAGGTTGCCTACCTCTTCGCCGGAATTTTCATGACGATCATTCCGGCCCTGGCCATCCTCAAGGCCGGCGAACACGGTGCGCTGGCGGGCCTGGTCAAGGCGGTGACCGAGCCCTGGCATTTCTTCTGGGTGACCGGTTTATTGTCGTCCTTCCTGGACAATGCCCCGACCTACTTGACCTTTCTGACCACGGCCGAGGGCATGCTGTTCCCCGGCGTTCCGGAGCCTGAGGTCATCCATCGAATCATCGAGGAGCATGAGATCTTCTTGACGGCGATTTCCACCGGCGCCGTGTTCATGGGTGCGATGACCTACATCGGCAACGCCCCCAATTTCATGGTCAAGTCGATTGCCGAAGAAAGCGGCGTTGAAATGCCGAGCTTCTTCGGCTATTTGTTCCGCTGGTCGATTCTGTTTCTGGTGCCGGTCTTCGTCCTCGTGTCGTTTCTCTTTTACTGATGCCTGGGAGGTTGTGATGGATAACGAAAACTTTGTCCACATTGAATTGCACGGTTCGGCCGATGAGGTCAAGGCCTTCATCGAGGGATTCCGTCTTGCCTCCGGTGAGCAGCGAGTCTATGCCACGGCCAGGGAAAACATCAAGACTGACGGGTTCTTCGGAAGCCTGATCTCCAAGGCCCAGGGGGCGACCCATTTTGTCGTCCCCTCAGGTTTTTTCGGTCCATTAGCCGAAGCCATCGAGGCTGTGACCCAGGTCGACATCAGAGTCGAAAGCAGTCGGCCCGTCGACTATGGCGAACTCCATTTCGAATTCAGGTGTTACTCCCGTTCAGACGGGGTCGCCATCCGAGAGGTGATTGAAACCGAACTGCCCGAGGGTGTGGTGCTTGAAGGGTATGAGACCGAGGAGACGATCGACTCCGAGGCCAAGGGCTCTGAGATGTACTCGCCGGTTCACGAGTATGACTTGAGGGGCAAGGGCCGTTTCCACGGTCCAATTGAGGGCATCATCGTCCTGGGCCGTCGTTTGGATGACCAAGATTTCATTCATCCCGACAGAATTCACCTGGTGTATGTCCACTGATACCGGAAACTGGAAACTGGATTTCAGAACTCCAACAGGGTCGACAGCGGGAACCGGCCTGGGTTCTTCAGCGCCTCGCCGGCGGACCGACCGCCTTGGCGGTATTGTGGTGGTCCGGTGCCGCCGATGATCGGGCTTGGGAGCATCGAGTATCGAGTATCAAGTATCGAGCATCGAGTCCCTGCCCCCGAACCTCAGCCGGGTGTCGCAATATCAGTCGCGAATTGTCTGACGGGGTTGTAAGATGGCGGCCATGGACTCGGAAACCCTGACTATCGGGCTGGACGCCCGAAAACTGACCGACTACGGAATCGGTACATACGTCGGCAATCTCCTGCGGGGGTTTGCCGCCAGGCCGGAGGTCAGCCTGACGGTATTGGCCCGGGCGGGACATGAAGACCGTGTCGCCGGTCTGGCGCCGGGGGCCAAGGTCATTCCCGTGTCCGCTCGGGAGTACTCCCTGAGCGAACACTATCGGGTGCCGGCCGTTCTGTGGCGTGAGAAGATCGACATCTTTCACGTGCCGCACTACGTGGTGCCCTTCGCCCTTCGGCATCCTGTAGTGGCGACTGTTCACGATGTCATCCAGCTCTACTACCCTCCTCAAAGAAGGCCCCAACTGGCTTTGACGTATCTTCGGTTGGTGATGAGTTCCACTCTTCGACGGGCCAGGAGGGTGATCACGGGATCGCTCAGCTCGCGTCGTGACCTGATCAAGGTCTTTGGCGCCGACAGGGCGAAGGTCGAGGTGGTTGCCAACGGCGTCGACCCCAACCTGGAACGGCGCCCTCGGGTCGAGGACCTCGAAGAACTCAAGGAGCGGATGGGGCTGCGACCGCCCTTGATCCTGGTAGTCGCCAACGACAAGCCCCACAAGAACCTGGACACGGTCCTGAGGGCCTACCATCTCGGCGTCAGGAAGCACGGACTCCCGGGGCAGTTGGTTTTTGCCGGGGGGGTTCAGCCGGAGGGACGCCTGGCACGAAAGGCAGAGGGGTTCGGAATCGGTGATCGAGTCCGTTTTGTCGGGCGAGTCAGCAGCGTCGATCTGGCCAAGCTCTACCACCTGTCGGCAGTCCTGCTTCACATCGCCCTGTATGAAGGCTTCGGTCTCCCGATCCTCGAGGGTATGCAGACCGGCCTGCCGGTGATCACCTCAAACATTGGCGCGATGCAGGAACTGGGGGAGGGTGTGGCCCGGCTGGTCAATCCATTGGATGTCCAGGAGATTTCTCGTACGATAGAGCGGGTTCTGACCGACGATCCCCTTCGGAGGCGCATGGTCGAGGCGGGAAAGGCCCGCGCCGGCAAAATGAGCTGGGAAAAGACGGTTGACGGTACCATGGCTGTGTACCGCAAGGTACTGGCTGCGGCGGGGCCGGCGGCAGGGAGGTACTGATGAGGGTCGCGCTGGTACATGACTGGCTGACTGGAATGCGCGGCGGCGAGTGGGTGCTCGCTGAAATTGCCGCGTTGTTCCCCGACGCGCCGATCTATACCCTGGTTCACCGGGAGGGTTCGACGATTCCCGATCTGGAGCGGCGGGAGATCAAGACCTCGTGGTTGCAGTCGGTGTCGTTTGGCGGCAAGAAATGGCGCTACCTTCTGCCGTTCATGCCCTCTGCGATCGAGAGCTTCACCTTTCCCGACACTGATCTGGTCATTTCGACCTCACACTGTGTCGCCAAGGGGGTCATCCCGCCTCCTGGCGCCTTCCATCTCAGTTATATCCACACGCCGGTCCGGTACGCGTGGGACCAGCGGGGCATCTACCTCGACCGGATTCCCCGACCCGTACTGCCGGTCGTGCAGGGGGTTCTTGCCAATCTCCGGCAGTGGGACATGGTGTCCTCGGCCAGAGTCGACCGTCTGGTGGCCAATTCGCGCCTGGTTCGTTGGCGGATTCAACATTACTGGCACCGAGATGCCGAGGTTATCCCTCCACCGGTCGACACGGCATTTTTTACGCCTGGTGGAGAAAAGAGTGATCGACTACTGACGGTCGGGGCCTTGGTTCCGTACAAGAGGGTGGAGGTCGCGATCGAAGTGGCTCGAAAACTCGGCAAGAAGATTGACATCATCGGAACCGGTCCACTCCAGCGCCGGCTGGAACGGTTGGCCGGTCCCGACGTTCGGTTCCTCGGCCGAGTTCCCCGCGAACAACTTCGGGACGCCTACCGGACGGCAGCCGCCTTGCTGGTGCCCAACGTTGAAGATTTCGGCATGGTCACGGTCGAAGCCCTGGCGTGTGGCACCCCGGTCGCGGGCCTGGAGGCCAGTGGGACCGCGGACACGGTTCGGACAGGACGCGAAGGCGAATTGGCGAATTGCCCGACGGTCGAGGCCCTGGCTGCGGCGTCTGAACGGGTACTCGGCCGGGAGTGGGATATCGACCGATTGAACCGGCGGGCGCAGGTCTTTTCCAGGGAGCAATTCCTCTTGCGATTCCGCTTTTTGATGGACCGTTTGGGTTTTCCGTTGGGCGAACAATGATAGAGCGTCGTCGGCAGATACAGGTAACCCTACACCTGATAGGGGACCTCGTGGCGATCGGCCTGACGGTGCCGTTGGCATACTGGTTGCGATTCCATCTGGAGATCGTGGCGATTACCAAGGGCGTGCCGGACTGGGAGCACTACTTGATCCTGGTACCCATGGCGCTGGTCATCTGGCCCGCGGTCTTCTACTTTCAAGGGCTCTACCAGCGGCGGCGAATTCGTTCCCGTGCCGACGAACTGATTCGGCTCGTCACAGCGGTGCTGTTTGCGACCGCTTTGCTGATCGCCGGCGCCAGTTTCTACCGTCCGCCGGACTTCACCTACTCCCGAATCTTCTTACTCTTCTTCGGCCTGTGCAACGTCGTACTCTTGATTTCGATCAGAGGGATCATCTCCACGGCATTGGGGCGCATCAGGAGGTCCGGACGAAACCTTCGGATGGTGTTGGTCGTTGGCGCCGGCGAACTGGGTCGGAAGGTCGTGGATGGGCTCCAGGCCCACGGTGAATACGGGTTTAAGGTCATCGGTTATCTTGATGATGATCCGGGGCTGAAAGAGAAGGGTTTTCACGGAGTGGCGGTTCTGGGTTCGACAGCCGAAATCGAAAGGGTCATCAGGGAAGAGGCCGTCGATCAGGTGATCCT
>DAOWGJ010000161.1 GCA_030637505.1 Holophagae bacterium | reverse complement strand
CGTCTGCATCAGCAACCACGGCGTGCTTGTAGGCGCACCCTTCGCCGACCAAAATGGGATCGACAGTGGCGTCGTGCTTTTCTACGCGGGCTTGACCACGCTGTTCGCCGATGGTTTTGAATGTGGTAACTTCGGGCCTTGGGTACCGTCGTAGCGGTAGAGAGAGTTCATCCCGAGAAGGGCGCCATCACTGGCCGGCTCACGGACGAATCGCCGTAATTCAACCGCTACTCCACCCTCAACGACCGCATGGCGAGCGCAGTGAAGGCAATGCCGAACAGCACCAATACGCCGACGAAGGGGCTGATGACTTTCCACCCGTGGCCGAAGGAGATCAGACCGTGGAGGGCGCGCATGACCCAGGTTGTCGGGAAGAGCATTGCGAATTTCTGGAGTGGCTGGGACACAACCTCCAACGGCCACCAACACCCACCGAAGGCGGCCATCGCCATGGTCGCCATCACTCCGATGTTGGCGGCCCGATCGCGGTCGCGAAACCACGCGCCCAGGGCAACCCCCAGCGGTGCAACGCAGGCGCCGTAGACCAGGAGTACCGCCCACATCAAGAGGAGATTCCCACCGAGATCCAGATCGACCCAGATGCCCGCAAGCGCAGCAAATCCGACGAGGACCGATACCTGGAGGCCGGAGATCACGAAGCGCCCCAGGATCTTCCCGCCGACGATCTCGCGAGGTGAAACCGGCGAGGTCAACAGGCGACGGAGGAGGCCGGATTGGCGTTCGGTGGTGATCGACGCCGCACCGTAGGTCAGAGTGACCAGGAGAACGAACATCGTCGCGTTGCCGGGAATCGACTGCGAGAATCCCGAGGGCGGTCGGGGCCGTTCTCCGGCCCATGTGGTGTCGATGCTGACCAGCGGACTAGTTCCCGTCCGAAAACGGCCTTTTTTCGAAATTTCGTCGTCAGGCTTCGGATTTCCTTGTGCGACGTACGGGGAGTACGACTCCGCGGAAACCCTAGCCTTCCTAGAACTTTTCAAAAAATTGCTCGTTTTCGACTCGGGAACTGCGCCGTTTTTTCCGGACTTTTCGGACTGGAACGGGCTTGCCGGCTCACCGAGAATTACATCAATAGCGGATTCTTCCTCGGCCTCCGACAGCTCCGTCATGATCAACCCAGCGATCAACCGGGTGACTGACCGAACGATCCGGGCCTGAGCGACCAGCGCTGCTTCCGCGGAGGTGCCTGGCTCCTTTTCCAGGCGCAGGGTGGTCTGAACGCCCGCCGTCACCGAGGCCTCGAAATCCTCCGGGATCACCAGAGTGCGGACGGTATCGGAGGCCTTGGCTTCGAGAGCCTCTTGAAAGGTCAGGCCGAACCGATCGTCCTTCAATTCTTCAATCAAGGCACTTGACAAGGTGCTGCCGTCAAGGTCGAGAATGGTCAAAGCGACTGTGCCGTCCACCGGGTTAGTGCCCGACGGTCCGCCCAGAACAAGCCCGAAAAATGTTGCGAAGACGATGGGGAGAAAGAACATCCACATCACTGCCGATCTGTCTCTCAAGGTTATTCGGAGATCATGGATCGCAATTTTCAGGATGTTGGCCATTAGATCAACCCTCCCGCCATCCGGCGTCGGAGCGCTGCGGCGCCGAGCACCAAGAAAATCACGCCGGCGCCACCCAAAACCAAGAGATTGGTCGAGACAGCAGCAATGTCCGCACCCTGCTGCATGGCCTCCTGAAAGCCGTCAACCGCCCAGAAGACCGGGGTCGTTTTTGCCAAAGGCCGGAGAAAGTCCGGAAACTGGGAGATGGGAACAAATGCGCCTCCGATCAGACACCACACCATGATGACGATGGTTGACAGGGCATCCGCCTGTCGTTCGGTGCCGACAAGACTGGAGATCAAGATCAGGGCGCCGGAGGCGGCCAACGAGGCCGCCAACACCAGAGCTACAGTGGTTGCCGCCGGCCCCCAATCGACACCGACCGCAATCCCGAAGACCACCAGAAAGAAGAACCCCAGAGTCGAGACAACCAGTACCGACAGGCATTTCCCAAAGATGTAGTCGGCGGGGGACACAGGGGCAGTCAACAGGTGCTTTACCAGTCCGCTTTCCCGATCATGCAGGATGTCCCTGGTTGCACTCTGGGCCAGAAATAGAATCCCCATCATCGAGAGTCCCGGCAAGAAGAAGCCAAGGATGCTCGTCCCTCCGCCTTCACCCTCGTTCGTGATCTCCGGTGTCACTGTGGTCGTTTCCAGGTTGATCACCGGAGGGAAGACCCAGCGTTCGAGACTTTCCAATTTGTGATTGACGCCCGACGCTACGCTGCCGACGGCGAGATCAGAAGGAAAAGTAGAATTCGTGGTCATGCTCCCTATGGTCGCCAACTCCGTTCTGAAAACCCGGGAACCCTGGGAAAGTACTTCTGCGCCGATTCTCCCGCCCTCTTCAACGACCTGGGGGAGAAAACGTTCAGCGGGGTTCTTGACGATGGGAATCACCACGGGCTCGCCGTCGAGGTAGCTTTGAGTAAATCCAGCCGGGAAGTGAATCAAAGCCGAGGCCTCTCCACGTTCCATAATCTCGAAGCCCTCGGCGCCGACCGGGACAAGGTCCAGGCGCCGGTCCATGTCCGGGCTGGCACCGGCACCACCCAGCAGGCGGGATATCAGACCCTGATCTTCGTCGTAGACCAGGACCCTGATGGTGATCTCCTCGGTGGCACCACGACCGAAGACCAGAGCGAAGATCCCAGCCAGCATCAGGGGAAGAGCAAAGAGGAGGGCTGTCCGCACCGGGTTCCGGACCATGCGTTTGAGGTCACGAACAACGATGATCAGGGCTGCCATCAGTCTCTCAGCTCCCGCCCAGTCAGGCTGATGAAGACACTCTGGAGATTGGGCTTCTGGATCGACAAGTCATCGATCGAGAGGCCTGATCCCAAAACCTTTGGCAGGATTTCGAGTAGACCCGGACCCTTGGCGTCGATGCCGGCCAGGACAGTTCCGGCCTCGACTCGGATCAGACGCAGCCCCGAAAGGCCGGAGAGTCGCTGATTGGCTGAGGCTTCGTCAAAATTGCCGACGACCTTGAGCACTTCGCTTTCGCCGGATTGGCGGGTCAACGCCTCGAGGGTGCCGATCGTCAGAATCTGTCCGTGATCAATGATGGCGATCCGGTCGCAGAGTTCCTGGGCCTCTTCCATGTAGTGCGTCGTGTACAGGACCGTAGTTCCAGCCGCGGCGACCTCACGGACAATGTCGAGAATCGCCAGACGGGCCTGGGGGTCGATCCCAACAGTTGGTTCGTCCAGAAGCAGATATTTCGGACGGTGCAGGAGACCCATGCAAAGATTGAGGCGTCGCTTCATGCCGCCGGAAAAGGCCTTGACTCTGTCCTTGGCGCGGTCCTCGAGGCCCACTCGCTCCAGTGCCTCGTGAACTGACCTTTTCAGCTCGGGCCCACGAAGTCCGTGAAGTGATCCCCAAAATTCCAGGTTGTCTTTGGCGGTCAGGTCTTCATAGACGGCGATTTCCTGAGGGACGACGCCGAGGTTACGCTTGACCTTCTTGGGTTCCACCCAGATGTTCAGACCGTCGAAGGTAATGCGTCCACTGTCCGGCCGAAGGACTCCCGAGATCATCGAGATCATCGTGGTTTTCCCAGCGCCGTTGGGACCCAAGAGACCGAAGATCTCGCCGTCATAAATCTCCAGGACAATACCGTCGACCGCTTTGATTTCGCCGTAGTGTTTTCGTAGGCCTTCTATCGTGATCATCGATCCTCCGTCATTCAAGAAAAGGAGTATACGAAACCGATTGAAACGGATCTATCGTTCCGGTTTCGACCGGAGTCCGGTGGCCGCTTCGAAGAGCGCCAAGATGAAATGGAGAAGTCCAAAGGTGCTGATCATGCCCTTGATTGAAGGGTGGCCCAGAACAACCGCGATGGGAAGGGGCAGACGCATGACCAACATTGTCCAGATTTCGGTCCACGGCGCCAAGAGAAAAAAGAGACCGGCGTAGGCCAAATAGGTTGCGTAGAGCAGCAGCAAAAGAAACCGAGCTTGTGGCACTTTGAGCATTGTAGCTAGGTCCCGTCCGGAAACGGCACTTTTTCGCAATTTCGTCGTCAGGCTGCGGGCTTCTGTGCGACGTACGGCCCACGCTGTGCCCCTCTGGCCTCACGCCTTGGGCGTTACCGCCCTGTCGGGCGGGGCGCGATATCCCTCAGTACGACTCCTCGGAAACCCTTGCCCCCCCGTAGGTTATCGAAAACCTACTCGTTTCCGCGTCGGGAACCACGCAGTCACCATCCGGGGTTTTCGGATGGGAACCAGGAGCGTGTGGGCGTTGACGACGGATGGATTTCGGAGGGTCGGAAGGTGCCGTTTGAACAGCAAAGAGCGCGAAGCGGGAGCGGCGAGATCTGGTATTTTGGATGCCATGGCGTTAAGAATCCTCTGGGCTTCACCTTTGCCTCCGGTCCGATCAGGCGTCAGCGACTACGCGGTCGAGGTGCTTCGTCCATTGAGCCGCATGGCTGATGTCAGGGTCCTGACGCCACCGAACAGCGAAAGAGCGCCGGAGCTCCCTTCCGACTTGGTCTCGTTGCTGGCACCCCCGGAAACGGCGGGAAAACCCGATGAAATATTGGTGGCCCATTTCGGGAACAACCCATACCATCGGTGGATTATCGAGAGATGCCGCGGCCGTCGAACGGTCGCCGTCGTGCACGACCTGATCCTCCATCACCTCCTGGTTCACGAATTCCTTGATGCCGGCGCGGACCCTGAGGGTTTTATGGGAGCCATGCGCGAGGCTCACGGAGACTCCGGAGAAGCGTTGGCCCGAGCTCGCACCTTTGGTTTGACCGGCCGCCTGGATCCTTTTCTCTTCCCCGCGCTCAAAGCCCTTTTGGGGGATGCCGAAGCGCTGATCTGTCATTCTGAGTTCGGACGGCGGGTACTTTCACGAGAGTTCCCTGGAATACCGGTGCTTCGGATGAAGCTCCCGGTTGCCGATCCCGGTCCCTTGGATCGCTTAAGAGTTCGGGAGAGGCTGGGAATCTCCGACCAGGAGATTCTGATGATGCACCTGGGTTTTCTGACCCCGGAAAAGGGCCTGGCCTCCATTCTTGGGGGACTGGCGGCGGCTCGAGGGGTAGGGGTCAACGCCAGGCTCTTGCTGGTGGGGGAGGAGTCTGGGGACGTTGAATCGCTGGCTCTCGCCGAGAGGCTCGGCATCGGCCCGGCCGTGTCCTCGACCGGCTGGTTGACGTGGGACGAGATGATCGCTGTCCCAGCAGCTGCCGATATCGGTGTTGTCTTGCGGGTTCCTTCGGCCGGCGAGACGTCAGCCGCCGTTGCTCGTTTCCTCGCCTGCGGGACGCCCACGGCGGTTATTGCTCAGCGACAGTTTTTGGAGTGGCCACGGGAAGTCGCTCCCAGAATAACCCCCGGGCCGTCGATGACTGCCGAGATCGGACGCCTGTTGAAGCAGCTGTCGGAGGATTCCGATTGGAATGCCCGGAGATCCGCCGCCAGGGCGGTCTATTTGGACGGCCATAAGCCCGAGCAGGCCGCAGAAGCGATGGTGGATTTCCTCGAAGGTCTCGAGGTCTAAGGAAGAATTTGAACCGCCAAGACGCCAAGCACGCGAAGGGAACGCAAAGGGTATCAATTTAGTTTTTTCTTTGCGCCTTCTTTGCGGTCTTCGCGTCTTTGCGGTTCAATTGTGTTCTTGGTTCTAGGAGCTATTCGCTTAGTCTGAGATTGCCTTGGTCGGAGTGGCCTGAGCCTGAAGTTCAACTGCTGCCAAAGCGGCTCTGGCATGGCGGAGATTAGTCTCGACGACGGCGTCTGAAGGAACCATCTCATTGGCCTGGGTCAATACACCGACCGCATCGTGATAGCGCTCGAGTCGATACAGGATCACCGCCAGCAGGTTGAGGATCATCGGCTCTCCGGAGCGCACCCGAGTCAGGGGCTCCAAGACGACCAGTGCTTCTTCGGGCCTGCCGTATTCGAGGAGGAGCCTGGACTTGAGGATGTCTCCATCACCGTGTGATCCGGGGCCCACTCTGTCCAACAGACGTTCACCCTCCGAAAAATTTCCTTGATTGATCTGACAGAGGACCAGAGCCCGCTGAACGTCCGCGCCGTTAAAACCCTGATCGATCGCGGTTCTCAGCAACGGTTCGGCCTCGAAGTATCGACCAAGTGCGACCAGAGCTTGTCCGGTCCGCCCCTGGACGGCAGGGTTTTCTCTGAGCAGATTTGCGGCTGCAGAAAAAGCCGCCAAGGCCCGTTCCGGATCGCCGGCTCGCAATACCAATTCCCCGTATGCCAACTGGACTTCCGCCAGGAGGGGATTTTCTTCAAGCGCGCGTGCGAGAGCAATCTCGGCCTGATCGAGATTTCCGAGGTTTGCGTCCAATAGGCCCAGCGCAGCCCAGGCCCGATCCGATCGGGGAAACTGCTGAGTCAATTGTCGGAAGACATCACGGGCCGCCGAAGCATCGCCCTTGGCCAGATAGACCTCTCCTAACCGAAGGTTGAGGCCGATATTTTCCGGTTGCAGCCCCAGTGCGGATTTGAGCGCAAACTCCGCCTCTTGCCAGTTCCGGCCCTCCTGGGCGGCCTCCGCCATCAACTCCAGGGCCGCGACGTTGCTGGGTTGGCGGGAAACCGCAGTCCTGAGGAGTTCAAGGGCCGTCTCAGCATCACCCTGCTCCAACATACGGTTTGCTCGGAGGATCAGGTCAGGGATCGAAATAACGCCGACGGCGCCAGAGCCCAGGAGCCCTTCAGTCCTGCCCTGTGCCAGGTTCTGGGCTTCTTCGGTTCGCCCCAGCATGGTCAAGACCTGGACCTTGAGCGGAATCAAACGCCCGTCCAGCGGATAGGCCGCCAGAAGCCGGTCGATGTCGGCCAGGGCGGCTTCAAGATCGGATTCCTGAGCAATCCTGGAGTCAATGCCCGCAAGGGTTGCCTCGAGATCGGGCGCGGGTGGCCCGCCGTCGATATCGCCTTCGATGACCCGGCGCCGCGCCCGGTCAAACAGCTCGAGGAATTCCTCGGTGTAGTAATCGGGAATCAGGGACAGCGCCGGATATTCGACGAGACCAGCGTGGAGGTGTGTGTTGACTTCATCGGTCCGTCCAAGGGCAAACAACGTCCAACCGATATTAATATGGAGTCGTGCCCGATGTTCCGCGTCATCGGTCTCGGAAAGGGCCTTGGTGTACAGAGTGACTGCCTGGGAAAACCCGCCCTGGCGATAGGCCTGAATCGCCGCGTCCTCGCTGGGAGTCGTCTCCTGGGCTGAAGCCAGGCCGGCAAACGAAAGACTGACACAAATACACGCGGTGATCATGCGGAAATTCATATTGGGATCTTACGCCGAATCGTTCAACCTGAAAAGCACGGGTTGGAATCACTCCTTCTGGAGACGGGCTGCAATGATGGCGAAATCGGTCTGCGGATGACGCGCAACGGACAGAGTCCCAGCCCGCACTTCTCACCAGTGATCTACTACGGCGCGGAATACACAGCGATTTGCAGCGTTTGCTTGAATTCGCTCAATCAACATAGTGAGAACTATGCCTCATTCGCTCATCCTGCGAAAACACCGCATCTCACCGCGTCTTCCACCCCTCGCAACGAAAACCGGTGAGAAGTGCGGGCGAGGCTCGCATACCTCACAATGTGGAGTTCTACTGAGGGGGCGCCGCGTCTCCGATATTCAAACCAGGCGCGGGCAGACTGGGAACCTCGATCACTCTCTCAAAAGGCTCGTGGCCCAGCCACCTGATGATCAACGTGTGCTTGCCGGCGGCGACCTTCTTCCGAATCAGAGGAATCTTGCCGATGCGGGCGCCGTCCAAGAAAACTTCTCCCCCGGACGGAGCCTGACCGGGCAGGGGGTTCACAGTCAAGAAACCGAGATCGACGGTCAAGGGCAGAGTTTGCCCTTTCGCGGTCCCGACCGTTCTCCAGAGTTTCTGTGGTTCGAAATCCTCGACATGCACCGTGAACGAGTGCTCTCCCGGCATGAGGTTGATCGTGTGGATCTGTCTGGGTTGTCTCGAACCGGCGATCCACTGACCGTCAACCTGAATGGGTGAGGGGGGATCGACGATGAGCCGAACCTCAACCGGCCCCTGCGTTGGGGTGGGTGATGGTTCTGGCGAAGGTGTCGCGGTCGGCGTTTCAAGGGGTAGGGGTGTTACGGTAGGTGTCGGAGATGGCGCCGCTGTCGGAGTCGGCGTGGGTATCCAGGGCGCCCCCTGGGGACCGAAGACGGCCCTCTGGGCTTCGGGAGAGAAATACATGAGAGCACCGGCTGCACCGAGAAGCCCGACCAACACCAGGAAAACCACCAGGACCGGGTTGCCCCGTCTGTTCTCCGGTTGTTCAAAATCAGGTTCGTGGCGAATCTGAGGACCTTTGGCCTTGGTGGGCTGGTGGAGGATTTTCGTGCCCTGAATCGGGGTCGTGTCCGGCTCAGCCGAATCATCCTCGCCAGAGGGAAGGCGATCGATTGCCTGCCTTAGAAAACCAGTTGTCACATCCCTGATGTCAGCCCCTGGATCGTCGCCGATCGGGACCTGGCGCAAACTGTCGATGAGCTGGTCGGCGGTCTGAAATCTTCGGTTGGGATCCTTTTCGAGACATTTGCTGATGATGTCTTCCAGTTCGGGCGGGCAGGACGGCGTGAAAACCCTTGGCTTCTCAGGTTCGTCGTTCAGAATCCGGTAGAGCACATTACTCAAAGACGAACCCTTGAACGGCCGGGCCCCGGTGATCAACTCGTATCCGACAACTCCCAGGGAAAATATGTCGGTCCTTTGATCGACGTTTTCCCCCTGAATCTGTTCGGGGGCCAGGTAGCCGGCGGTTCCCAGGGCAATTCCGGTCTGGGTCAAATTCGAGCTGCCTTCGAGGCTCTTGGCAATCCCGAAATCCATGATCTTTACGGTTCCGTCTTCGAGAATGCGGATGTTCGAGGGCTTGATGTCCCGGTGAATGATGCCTCTCTGGTGGGCAAAACGCAGGCCCTCGGTGACCTGGAGCAGGACGGAAGACACGGCATTAAGGTCGCCGAGTACTCCGGATTTGAGCAAATGGTCGAGAT